>NZ_JBHSHC010000092.1:0-10097 GCF_042652925.1 Effusibacillus consociatus | reverse complement strand
CCCGGTCTGTCAGGCAGGTTGCCCACGTGTTACTCACCCGTCCGCCGCTAACTTCAGAAGAGCAAGCTCTTCTTCCGTTCGCGCGACTTGCATGTATTAGGCACGCCGCCAGCGTTCGTCCTGAGCCAGGATCAAACTCTTAGATCAGGAAGATCTACCCCGATTTGTCCGCACGGATGCGGACGAACTTTTCGGGGCGACCTCTATTGATGACTCGTCCCGCATTGACCGCACGGATGCGGTTGCTCTTAGCGGGGCTACCATCAATAATTAGACTCAAACGAGCCAAACTAAGTTTATTCCTAGCTCCCTACACGATTCAGTTTTCAAAGAACGAAGGTGCATCGCGCCACACGACCATGTCGTGAACAGCGACAAATGCTATCTTATCACATCCGCACCAGCATTTCAACTGGTAAATTTTAGATCAGGATGATCTATCCCACAGTTGCCACTCACACGATGTGCTAGTGTCGAATATGCCACATGAACGCGGTTGTTCGATACGACGTACCATGGACGGTGACGTTCTTAGCGGGGTATCCTCTTGTACTCTTTTTTGTTTCCCATCACTCACGATCTCAACGCTCTCGCGCTCTCTCGCGGCGACAAGTGATATCATATCATCTGCGGATTCGTTTCTCAATCCTATTTCTGAAACAAACAAAAACAAAAAAGACCAATTTCAGCTTCCATTTCGGCGGAATAGCGCGGATTCTCGGTAATCCTTCAAATTTCGGACGTTCACACGTCCGTCGAAACCGATAAACAAGGCCATCTTGATCAGATGGCCTTCACTGAAGTCTAGCTTTCCCCTATTAGCGCTCCCTCATTAACGGGAACAAAAGGACGTCTCGGATCGACGGTTGATCGGTCAGCAGCATCACGAGCCGGTCAATGCCGATACCCAATCCGCCGGTCGGAGGCATCCCATACATAAGTGCATTGATAAAATCCTCATCCATTTCATGAGCTTCATCATTGCCCTTTTCTTTTTCCTCCAACTGCTTCTCAAAACGCTGCCGTTGATCAATAGGATCGTTCAATTCGGTGAACGCATTTGCATGTTCACGACCTACAATGAACAACTCAAAGCGATCCGTAAATCGCGGATCTTCCGGATTTTGTTTTGCCAACGGCGAGATTTCCACCGGGTGTCCATATACGAAGGTAGGCTGAATAAGCGTGTGCTCAACAAATTGCTCAAAGAATTCGTTTAAAATATGCCCGGCCATATGGTGTTTCTCCACCTTGACTCCATGCTTCTCCGCCAGAGCGCGAGCCTCATCAAGACTGAGTTCTTGAGAGAAATCCACACCGGTTACCTCTTTCACCAAATCGACCATTGAAGCGCGACGCCATTGCGGAGTCAGATCGACCTCCTGGCCTTGATAGGTGATTTTGGTCGTACCCAGAACTTCCTTCGCTATATGTGCAATGCAGCTCTCCGTTAAGTCCATAATGTCGTGGAAATCGGCATACGCCCAATAAAGTTCAATCATAGTAAATTCGGGATTATGCCGTGTTGAAATTCCTTCGTTCCGATAAACGCGTCCAATCTCATACACTTTTTCCAACCCGCCAACTATTAAGCGCTTCAGATGAAGCTCAATTGCAATTCGCATGTAGAGCTGCATGTCCAGCGCGTTGTGATGAGTAATAAATGGGCGCGCCGCCGCTCCCCCGGCGATCGAATGCATCGTGGGGGTTTCAACTTCCAAAAATCCGAGATTATCCAAATATCTTCTCATCGATTGAATGATTCGGGAACGGGTAATAAAAGTGTCCCGAACATCCGGATTCACAATCAAGTCGACGTAGCGTTGACGGTACCGCATTTCAATATCGGTTAATCCGTGATACTTCTCAGGGAGAGGGTTCAATGCTTTCGTTAAAACTGTCAGCTCTTTCACTTTAATGGTCGTCTCGCCCATTTTGGTTTTAAAAACGGATCCTTTGACGCCAATAATGTCCCCTATTTCAAGCTGTTGAAAAATCGTAAATGCTTCTTCCCCCACCGTGTCCTGACGCACATAAATCTGCACGCGACCGGTCAGGTCTTGCAAATTGGCGAACGCAGCCTTCCCCTGACCGCGAAGCAGCATAATGCGTCCGGCTACAGATACTTCAATCGTCTCTTCCTCAAGCTCTTCCTTGGTTTTATCCTGTGCATAAAAAGCAACTTCTTGAGCTGAATGAGTGCGCTCATATTTTTTGCCAAACGGATCTACACCAAGCTTATACAATTGCTCCAGCTTCTGTCTCCGGACACGGTGAACCTCGCTCAGTTCGTTAAATTCTTGTTCTGACATCCTCAACTACCCCTTACAACTAGCCAAACATCAGGCTTTCTTAATATCAAGTATTTTATACTGAATGACTCCTGCCGGAACACTTACATCGACTGTTTCTCCAACGGTTTTTCCGAGCAACGCCTGACCGACAGGAGACTCATTTGAAATTTTGTTCTCTAAAGGATCCGCTTCAGCAGAACCGACGATCGTATATTCTTCAGTATCGCCAAATTCGAGATCTTTCAATTGAATTGTTGAGCCGATGCTTACAACATTGGGATTCACTTCAGTGTCTTCGATCAGGCGTGCATTTCGCAGCATTTTTTCCAGAGTGATAATTCGGCCCTCTGTAAAAGCCTGTTCATTCTTTGCATCTTCATACTCTGAGTTTTCCGAAATATCACCAAAGCTGATCGCCGTTTTGATGCGTTCCGCCACTTCCTTGCGTTTGACAGCCCGCAGGTATTCGAGCTCGTCCTCCAATTTTTTCAATCCAGCAGATGTTAATAATACTTCTTTTTCGGACACTATGCGCCGCTCCTTATTCGGATAATTCCCTGCTGCATACAAGTGCAACAATAGGCAGAAAGCACTGCCACCTAGATGACAGTGCTTTAATGTTTTTTCGTTGCTTCATTATACTGGTATAAGTTACCGATTGTCAACGCTTGTGTTTCATTAACAAATTAACTACAACCATTCAATATAGGGTTCCAGTCCAACTTCTTCGATCAGTTTTCGGTAATCACTCTCCGTCAAGTCACCATCCTTCTGCCCGGCCAACGCCACCAACAGAGCTTCCATCACATTGGTCCCAAAACTGCGCCCTTCCAAATGCGGAGTCGTGGTTATGAGCAGACGGACTCCCCGTTCCTTCAGAAGCGATTTGTCGAGTGCAGTCACTGTGTTGGTCAGAATGATCTTCCCCCAAAGATCCTCAGGCAAATGCCGGCGTATAAAATGAAAATCTCCAGCAATCACATCTGCATCGGCGTAAAAAGAGGCAAATTTACCGGCAACCGCCTCTTGTTTATAACCGGTTGGATAGAGAAATCGGATTGGCAATTTGGTTACCAGGGGTGCGAGGATTTTTGCAGTTCTCTCCAGAGCGGCAAGCGACCGAATCGGAACCGGGAGCCCCAAACCGAACATTAAATCGCCAAAAACGACCTCACAGCCATTTTGTACGAGAGCTTCGGCCATGCCAAACCGATCCAAACCGCTCACAAGAAGCACTTTCTTGCCCCGCAGCTGCACGTGCGGGTGTCCGGCCAATTTTTCAACTACCATTCGTTCCAGTGTATTTTTTAAACCGCTGCCATCGAGAATCGGCGTTCTGACAGCGGCGCGGGCGATAACTTCCGCTTCGCGAAAAGTGAATCGATTTTGATTGACGTAGATATACCGGTCGATGCCGCCCATCCCGAATGCATCAACGGAACCGTCCAGCTCCCGAATCAGTTGAATCAGCCGTTTTCGGTCTCCATCAGTTCCGATTCTCTCGATTTCAACTTCCTCACCGCAAAAAACGGTCCGCACCCGGTGGTTTCGATTGGAAGAGCCAAGACTTACGCTGACGACACGCTTCATACAGTTCGACTCCCTGAATATGTGGAATTTTTCTTCCATTATGCTCCAATGAAGGATTCTTATGCAAAAAAATGGCCATACAAAAAAGGCCCAACCGGATCATCCAAGTTGAACCTTTCGCAATCCCCTTGATTACACAAGAACCAGATTTTTTTGGGTGAGGAAATCCAAGTAGTCGAGAAGCACTTTACGCATACCTTCACGTGTTTCCTGTGCGTTCAGCACGGTCCGCAATTCAGCTGAGTTGTGAAGACCCTTAATGTACCAGGAAGCGTGCTTACGCATTTCCTTGATACCTATCACTTCCCCTTTATGCTCAACCAACAAGTCCATGTGCCGCAAGCATACTTCGATTCTTTCCACTGCAGAAGGCGGAGGAAGCTCCTCGCCCGTCTCCAGGTAATGAACCACCTGCTTAAAGATCCATGGATTGCCGTGCGCTCCCCGGCCAATCATGACCGCATCGCACCCTGTTGCCTCCAGCAATTCCTTTGCCAGCTGCGGAGTGGTGACGTCCCCGTTTCCAATCACAGGAATCGAGACTGCTTCCTTCACTTGCCGGATAATACCCCAATCCGCCTTGCCTGTATATAACTGTTTCGCTGTGCGTCCATGAACCGCTACCGCTTTCGCGCCTGCCTGTTCTGCCGCCTTTGCGACTTCGACAGCATTAATATTTGTATCGTCCCAACCTTTTCGGAACTTGACGGTTACCGGAAGATCCACGGTTTTGACGACTGCCTCAATGATCCGGCCCGCATTCTCCGGATCCCGGGCCAGAGCGGCACCCGACCCATTTTTATGAATCTTGGTTACCGGACAACCCATATTAATATCAATTATATCGGGCGTATGCTCCTGCTGCATCACCAGTTCGGCCGCACGAACCATCGATTCGGCGTCACAGCCAACCAACTGCAGGGAGACCGGATGTTCCTCGGGTAGGATATCCAGTTTCAAACGGGTTTTTTCATTCCCGTGGACAATCGCTTTATCGGAGACCATTTCGGCACAAACCAATCCAGCGCCCATTTCTTTCGCAAGCTTCCGGAACGGCGGGTTGCAGACGCCCGCCATCGGTGCCAACACAACTTTATTTTCCATTTTCACATTGCCAATTTTGAACGTCAAACGTCCCACCTCCAAACGAAATAATAAACACAGGCTGCATGCCTGTGTCAGATAAAAGACATTATAACACGGAAAAAACCCAAAAAACAATAAGAAGATTACGTTAAGAATCCGTTTACATTTCTTGACCTCGTAATTCTTCTTCCGTCACTCCAAGGATTCGTGAGATTCTCGCTAAAACATCTTTGGAAGGTTCACGTGTTCCCCGCTCGATGCCGCCGACAATGGCAATTGAGATTCCCAGCAAATCGGCCAGCTCCTGCTGTGTCAAATTTTTCAGTTTTCGATATGCACGCAACCGTTTGCCGAGTGCTTCTCCCATCGTCGAACACCTTCTTTCCCAGGAACTCGTTCCGCCAGTTCTTCAATCGTCAGTCCTAACACCGGATGCACAAACCCCGGTACGAGATCCCGCAGAGGCAGCAGAACAAACGCCCGCTGGTGTATAAGCGGATGCGGAACTACCAAATCCGGATCTTCTATTATCAGTTTACCATAAAAGAGTATATCCAGATCAAGTGTCCTGGGCCCCCATTTTTTATCGCGGACACGGCCGTGCTCTTTCTCAATGGCCAAAATCTCGGCCAATAACGCGTTCGGGGAAAGATGCGTGCTCACCTGCACCACCATATTGAGAAAATCCGGCTGATCCACATCCCCTACAGCTTCCGTTTCATAAATCGGGGATTCGTCGAGCACCGAAATTCCTCTTCGCTGCAGCGAATCAATAGCCGCAGCGAGATATCGGTACCGATCTCCAAGATTGGTGCCTAACGCCAAATAGATTTCATTTTCCCCCGGAACGGGTTTCCCATCCGCCACGACAGATCCTCCTTCACGACTTCTATCCTTGGGCGCGTTCAATTTCTACGCAGGCACCTGCCAGAATTCCCTCAATCGGGGGTGTCAATTTGGTAACTTTCACACGTACGTTCCGTATCTGCGGAAAATTCGCCAACAAACGAGAAGCAATCGTTTCCGCAACAGCCTCAATCAAGTTATACCGTTCCAACTGGGCGGTCTGTTTGACAATCTCATACAGAAGGGCATAATCCAATGTATAATTCAGATCATCCGTTTGCCCTGCACGGCGCAAATCGGTCGTCACTTCAAGATCAACCCGAAATTTTTGGCCAAGCCTTGCCTCTTCTTCCAGCACACCGTGGAAAGCATAAAACTCCATTGCCTGCAAACAAATTTTATCCATTCTCATCACCCCGCCCGCCTAGCGGACCAAAGCGTCCGACATCACAGCCACCCGCTTCATCTGTTTCACGTCATGCACTCGAACAATATGCACTCCTTGGGCGATCCCTAATGACACGGTTGCCGCAGTGCCTTCCACCCGTTCATTTACAGGCAAATTCAGCGTGTTGCCGATGACTGATTTTCTCGAAGTACCCAAAAGAACCGGGTATCCCAAGCGGCAAAAATCGGCCAGGTTCCTCAATACCAAAAGGTTGTCCTCGTAAGTCTTGCCAAAACCGATCCCGGGGTCAAGAATAATTTTCTCATCTTTCACGCCCGCTGCATGAGCAAGCTCAACACATTCCCTGGTTTCCCGCAGAACTCCGTTCATCACATCGGATGCAAACGGCTCCGTTCGGTTATGCATGAGAATCACCGGCACGTCAAGTTGCGCACAAACTCTGGCCATGTCCGGATCTTGCTTAAACCCCCAGACATCGTTGACAATATGAGCCCCCGCTTCCACAGCGGCCTTCGCTACCGATGCCTTGTATGTATCAATTGAAATAGGAACCTGCACTCTCTTGACCAACTCTTCAATAACGGGCAAAACGCGCATTGCTTCTTCTTCCGCATCGACTGCAGCATGTCCGGGACGAGTCGATTCTCCTCCGATATCGAGAATATCCGCGCCATCTTCCACCAATTGCTGAGCATGCCGGACAGCCGCTTCGATATCGAAATAACGGCCGCCGTCAAAAAAAGAGTCCGGAGTCACATTCACAATCCCCATCACCAACGTCCGCTTGCCAATGGGGAGCTGATACGGTCCACATTGGATGATTTGTTCCTTTTTCATACTGCGATTAAATTCCATTTGCATACTCCTCCATCAACTGTTGGGTGACCGGGCCGGGGCACATCTGAAACAAATGGTTCTCGACTGAGCGAATTGGAACAATCTCCGCAACTGAATTTGTTGTAAATCCCTCCGCACATTGAGACAGTCTCTCCAAGCCAAACCGTTCCTCTTGCACGGGAATTCCCAGATTCTGTGCAAGCCGGACCACAAACGCACGGGTTACTCCGGGGAGTATACCTGTATCCAGCGTGGGTGTCAACAAGCGCTCAGCTCCAGATGAATCCCGATCAACAAAGAACAGATTGGATACAGTTCCCTCCGTAACATGACCGTCACAGTCAAGCATCATCCCTTCCGCAAATCCCCGCTCTTCCAATTCCCATGCACCCATAAGCGAATTTAAGTAATTCAGGGACTTGATCCGGGTTCCGGTTTCAGGTGTATTGCGGCGTGTGTGAAGAACACAGAGATCGCGCCCCCGTTGATAATCCTCCTGGGAGGGCAGCTGAAGCTCTTTCGCAAAAATCAGCACCGTCGGAGCCCCGAAACTCCCGCGTATCCCCATCGGTCCTGGCCCCCGCGAGACAGTAAGACGAACATAAGCATCGGCAAGACGATTTGCCTCCAGCAGAGCGTTTATCGCTTCTTCGATGTCCGAATCGGCCAACTCCAAGGGAATTCTCAGAAGCGACGCTGACGAACGCAAACGCTCCAAATGTTCTCTCAATAAAAAAATTCGTCCCGAATACGCCCGCATTGTCTCAAAAACTCCGTGTCCATATAAAAAACCGTGATCAAATACCGACAGCCGCGCCTCGTCCGCAGGCAGAATCCGCCCGTTTAACCAGACTTTCATCGTGGAGTTCGTCATACCTTTACTCCCTCTCGACCGACAAAATTTTTCAGCAGTTCTTTCCCGTACTCGGTCAAAATCGCCTCCGGGTGAAACTGAACTCCTTCCACCGCATACTCACGGTGTCGAACCCCCATGATTTCTCCCGCAGCCGTCCACGCAGACACTTCCAAACATTCCGGTAAACTCTCACGCTCGACAATCAACGAATGATACCGCGTCGCTCGAAACGGACTCGGGATCCCGTTGAAAATGGTTCTCCCGTCATGTTCAACCAACGACGTTTTTCCATGCATCGGGTTTTGTGAGCGCACTACCTTTGCGCCAAACGCCTGGGCAATCGATTGATGTCCCAGACAAACGCCGAGAATGGGGATTTTCCCGGCAAAATATCGGATCGTTTCAAGTGAAACACCCGCTTCATTGGGAGTGCAGGGTCCCGGAGAAATCACGATGCAATCTGGTGAGATTTGCTCAATGTCTTTCACCGACAGGCAATCATTGCGCTTCACAATCAGCTGTGCCCCCATCTCTCCAAGGTACTGCACCAAGTTATATGTAAACGAATCGTAATTGTCGATCATCAGGATCATGAGGGAACCCCCGTACTTTGATGTGCCAATTCGAAAGCCTGCCAAAGCGCTTCTGCTTTGCGGAGTGACTCGTAATATTCGCGCTCGGGAACCGAATCGATCACGACCCCTGCGCCTGCTTGCACATAGGCTTTTCCATCCTGAATCAGCATCGTTCGAATTGCGATATTAAGTTCCATGTCGCCGTTAAACGCCCACCAACCAAACGAGCCGGTATAGATCCCGCGACGAACCGGTTCCAATTCTTCAATGATTTCCATTGTTCGGATTTTGGGCGCTCCTGTAATTGTTCCTCCTGGAAAAGCAGCCGCCAGCAAATCGACAGCATCCAAATCTTTTCGCAGGATCCCGTTAACATGGGAGACAATGTGCATCACATGCGAGTACTCCTCAATGGTCATCATCTCGTCCACTTTGACGCTCCCATATTCACAGACTCGCCCCAAGTCATTGCGCTCGAGGTCGACCAACATGACATGCTCCGCCAGTTCCTTCTCGTTTTCGATCAGCTCTTTGACCATCCGCAGATCATGTTCCCGGTCGCCGCTTCGTTTTCTCGTTCCTGCGATCGGACGGGTCTCCGCCAAATCACCGCGAAGACGAACCAGCAGTTCGGGCGAACAACTGACCAGTGACAATTCCGGAAATTCAAGAAGTCCCATATACGGCGAAGGATTGATCTCCCGTAATTTCTCGTATACCGCTTGCGGCGACACCCGAACCGGCCGCGATTCCCGCAACGACAAGTTCACCTGAAACACATCGCCTGCACGTATATACTCCTTGATTCGTTCCACAGCCGATTCAAATTGTTCTTTCGTAAGAGACCATTCACGTTCTTCATCGGAACACTCATACGTCTCCAGTCCCCTAACCGCAGCTGCAGCATCGACTTTCCCGCTCACGCGGGCGCGTTTCTCTCCCTCTTCCTGAATCCAGCGCTCCATATCTTCTATTTGTTGTTTCGCGTTCCCATACTCGGCAGGATCGGTAACGGAAACGGCCAAATAAAGATCGTCTGTGAAATGGTCTTTCACTATCAGCCAAGAGGGTTCAATCATATAGAGAACCGGAGTTTGCAGATCGTCCTCTGCGATTTCCGGCAAGCGCTCGATCGTTCTGCCTAAGTCATAGGAAACAAAACCGACCATTCCACAAAGAAACGGTGGGAGCTCACTATCCTCAGCTTCATCTCCGGGCTGTCCGGACGGACCTCTCAATTCTTCATTTCTCGGGGAACGACGACTGGCCATCCAACTGCGCAATTTTTCCAAAGGCAGACTCTTTGTAAAACCCCTTGAAGAATCGGAATCATATTGAAGAACAGCTCTCGGGTCGCCGCCAACGAAACTGTACCTCCCGACCTTCCCGCTCTCCAGCAAAAAACGGTGGCTGAATTCAGGAATTCGGCGATAAATATCCCATGGCGTGAGAGTGCATTTCGATATCTTTGCCCATATCGGCACGTATGTATATTGATTTAGCAAATGGGCGACCTGCATACGACCCGGTTTGATCATTTTTATACCCATTCCTTTCGCTTCGCTCAAGGCACAAAACGGAATGAAATCCGTTAACCTTGAGCG
>NZ_JBHSHC010000091.1:0-12411 GCF_042652925.1 Effusibacillus consociatus | reverse complement strand
GCATTGTGATGCCCAACTCCAGAGAATGGCTGGTTAAGCAACAGTAAATTTAAACTGAGCCATTTAAAAAACCTAACCGAGTGGCAGCTGTTGAAAGTTCCCTTTTGAACACATCCAAATGGCTCAAGGTATACAAACCATCAATTTGATTGCTTTGCCACAAATTATATATTCTTTTGAGATCGGCCTGTCTCGACAGCCACCCAATTCCGTCTACCACTACAAATACGTACTGACTTGGTCGGCGGACCGTGGCCATTCTCTCAATCTCCCCGACTGCATCCGTCAATTTACTTCCTGTACTGTTAAACCCTTTAATAGCAACTGCGATCATCGCATCTGGTCCACCTGCGGGTATGGCTAAATCACAGGGAGCGGTCTCGCCACCACGACCTTCAAAGCGTGTCCGCATTACATAAGGAAGCTGTAGAGAACTTGCTACGTTTTCTACCTCATCTTCTACGCTTCTTCCCCTTCCAACTGACTGAGCCCCTTGCCTTCGAGACCATAAATGTCGTTCTAGTAATACATCACTAAAAGTCCATTCTTTTAATAACTCTTTATTTAACTGATTGATCAGGTCAAATCTTTCATCTAACACCCAAATTAGTTCATCAGCTTGATCTCTTGCAAGTTCACCCAACCGCTTGTTCCTAGATGGTGCCGCAGCTGGTTTTTTAATTGCTCTTGTCCCAGACCTGCACAAGCAGCAATAATAGGCACGGCTTCGGGGTGCACCTTTAAAAATACGGCTAAGCTATCTCTTGTAATTGTTCCTAACTCTCTTAAACCTGCTACAACCTCAGCTATTTTTTGTTGCATTTCAAGGTCTTGTCGAGGCTCGATAGTATCCAAATTGCTTAATGAAGTAAGAAAGTCTTGAAAGTTGTTCTGCATTTGATAGTCACTCACCTTGCCACAAAAATATATTCGTTAACTTGCCTTCTTTTTGCTGTTACATGTGTACCAAACGAATAGGTATGCGGCACAGAATAAACCTCAACATCCCTTTTTGTCTCACGTAATAATTCATAAATTTCTTTCTCACTCGGAATCGAGTTGGAACTATATGACAAAACAATAGTACTGTGCTGAAATCTAATAAACAATTGACGCAAGGCCTCACGTATCGTCCGTTTGTAAGCAAATGGTGTATACCGCTTCTCGATTTTTTTGTTTTTGTGTTCTCCATGATCTTTACGTCTCGCCAGTACCGGGATAGCCCCTCAAGAAAGTGGTATCTTTTAATGTAATCGGCGTCATCTTTTGGTGGCGCGTAGGGTGGATCAAAATAAACCAGGTCAAAACCGGAAGGGTCTATAGAAAAAACGTCCGCACACATGACCCCATTTGCTTTCCCATTGTCAAAAACGGCATTATTGTATTCTTTTACAGCTTGTACAAATAATTCTCTTAGCGGAAGGTGCAAATTCCTTCGTCCATCGTCATAGCGTAAATCTGTAATGGTAAATACTCCTCGTGGTTGTTTTCTTGCAGCTGCAAGACATAAAGCTGATAACGCAAGTTCCCGTTTGTACATGGGGAGACCTTCTGCATGCGACCAAACTGAATCTAAAAATTGGTGATCCTCAAGAGGAAAATAAAGATTTTCGAAGGTCGATTGAATGAAGTTCCGTCCGTCTTTGTTCGGGGACAGAAGTAACTGTAGGTCCTCTCCCGACAAAATGACACCCGGGTTTTCGATTACGGCTCTCGCAATGGTGGAGGAAAAATGCAAAAAATCGTTTGCAACAACTTGCTTACCCATTTCTTTCAGCGAATAAGCCACAACCCCGCTGCCAGCAAAAGCATCAAGGGCTGATTCAAAAGGGATATTGGAGAGAATCGAAGACAAATAAGGAATAATCTTATATTTGGAACCCATATAACGCAACCGGGGATAAACAGCTGTTCTTGGCAACTTTTGTTCTTCGAAATTTGTAAACTTCGGCTCTAGCATGATAGCCATGAGAACACCTCCTTTTGTAGTAACTGGCGAATTAAATATGCAGTCTTACTACCCCTTGTAGGTATTTCAGAATTTCAACCTACAGTACCTATGGAACTCCGTTCTAAAGGAATATCAATACTTTCGAATATTCGACAGTGACATCATGTATCCTTGTCGTAAATAAATTTCAACCCCCCTTGTTGGATTAAGTTTGAAAAATATTGCTTGTTGAGTTTGATGCCATTTTTACTACATTTTGTACCGATCGTTTCCGTCGATGTGATTATAAACCCACCCCGCAACAGAACGTATGTTCCTGTATTAACACAAGCACAGTTGAAGTAAAACAAAAATATGACTAGTAATCAGAAGAATAGAGGACTAAGACATGTGAAATAAATGCGAGGCACAGATCACATTCAATCAGGCGCTTTATTCCTGATGGAAAGAAAAAAAGCGGCCTGTATGGTCGCTTAATGCTTGAAAATTAGGTTGTCTACCCGCATCGGACGCTTATTTTAGCTCGGATCGCGGTGGTTACCCCATCACCCACTCCCCACCCACATCAAAATGGGCCTTCAGCAGAACCTCAGCCAAGTGCTCCAGAGGGGTAGTCTGGACTTCCCGATACATTCTCCTCGTATACAGGTGCTTCGCATTCGGAAGCTCCTGCTTCAATTGGTTTCGCAGCTTGTTCCCCGCATCGTCCGCATCGACGAGGATGTAGACATCCTCGTCCTGCAGGGGCCAGATGATCTCTTCTATCTTCTCATCGCTCAGTGTTCCGTACGTGCAGATGATTTCCACCGGTTCGTCGAGGATTTGCAGGAGTCGTTCTTTGTCCTTTTTGCCTTCGACGATGATCACTTTCCGGGGTGCTCGGTAGTTATATTTCGGCATCAGAACCCACTTCTTTCTCGTTGGTTTTCCCAGGCTGGACGGCTCCCTGCCGCGTTTCCTTTTCTCTTTTTATTCTTTTTCTTTCTTCGTCGCAATTGGGTTCTCGGGATAGGTGATCCAGTCGCTCCAGCTTCCCGCGTAGAGCTTCACATTAGTATATCCGGCTTCCTTCAATGCCAGGACGTTTGGACAAGCGGTAACACCGGAGCCGCAGTACACAATCACCTCATCCGAGGGCTTTACTGCTTGGAAACGCTCTTTTTGTTCATCCCTGGTTTTCCAAGTTCCCCGTTCGTTCAGACCGTCTTTCCAGAAGTGGTTAACCGCACTAGGAATATGCCCTGCCACTCGGTCAATCGGCTCTTCGATTCCTTTGTACCGTTTCTCTTCCCGGGAATCGATGATGATCGTTCCTTCCTTCCCGATCCGTTCTTTTACTTCTTCCATATTCACCAGCATGTGTTTTTGCACCTTAGCTGTAAACGTCTTTGACTCCGCTTTCGGCAGCTCCGCCGTCACCGGATACCCTTTTGCTTTCCACTGCGAGAACACCCCGTCCATTACATACACTTCCGGATGCCCGAGGTACTGCAGCAGCCACCAGAGGCGGGAGGCCATCGCTCCGCTCTGGTCGTCGTAAGCAACTACTGTCACGGTTTCATCGATTCCCACATTACCTAATTTCCGGGGAAATTCGGCAAGATCCGGCAGGGGATGCCTGCCTCCATGCTCTTTTATCGGGCCTGACAAGTCCTGTTCGAGATCCATGTAAAAAGCGCCCGGGATGTGTTCCGCCAGATACTCCTCTTTCCCAACGGTTGGTTGTCCCAATACAAACCGGCAATCTATGATTCGAACCTTCGGATTCTCCAATTGATCTTTTACACATTCCATGCTTACCAGATGTTTTGCCATCGTCGCTCCCCCACTCCGCAATTTTTTAAATACTTCTCTTTCTTCAGCGGCAATCCCTTTAACAAAAGAAAAAACACCCGGCTAAACCACAAAGCCGGGTGAACCACTTGCAAGCATATATGGTTTGCCCGCGCGCAGCAAACTCTCGAATTCGCTGGCGGTCAGCGGTTTGCTGAACAGGTAGCCCTGCATCTTATCGCACTTCAGATCGCGCAGGTAGTGGGCTTGTCCTTCCGTTTCGACTCCCTCTGCCGTCACTTTCAGCTTCAAGCTGTGAGCCATCGCAATGATCGCACGGGCAATCGCCGCATGGTCCGGATCGGTTGTGAGATCCCGCACGAAGGACTGGTCTATTTTTAACGCATCGATTGGCAGCCGTTTCAGATAGCTCAAGGAGGAATACCCCGTGCCAAAATCATCGATTGAGATCCGCACACCAATCTCCTGCAGTTGGCGTAGCGTTTCAATTGTGTTGTCGTAGTTCTGCATGATGCTTTCGGTCATTTCAAGCACCAGCCATTTTGCTTCGAGACCGGTGGTTTCCAATGCCTCCTTGACCGTCTTGACCAGGTTCCGGTTGACATTCGGTTGTAAAAATTGGCGGGCGGACAGATTGACCGACATCCGTATCGGAGGGTAACCCGCGTCTTGCCAGGCTTTGTTCTGGGCGCTTGCAGTGCGCAATACCCACTCTCCGATCGGAACGATCATCCCCGTTTCTTCCGCAAGCGGGATGAAATCCGCCGGCGAGACGTCCCCCATCTCGGGATGCCGCCAACGCAGCAGCGCCTCCACCCCGGTAATCTGTAAGTTGTTGGAATTCACGATCGGTTGATACACCAAACTGAATTCGTTGCGCTCCAACGCTTTTCGCATCGAGTTCTCCAGGATCAGCCGGTGAAACGCCATGACCTTCATTTCGGGAGTAAACATTTGATAGTTGTTTTTGCCTTGTTCCTTTGCCCGGTACATTGCCGTATCCGCATTTTTGATCAGCGCTTCGATATGATCACTGTCGTTCGGGTAAACACTGATTCCGATACTCGTCGTTAGGAACAATTCGTATCCCTGGATGGTAAAAGGATTGGCAAATGAATCAATAATGCATTCCGCAACAGAGACCGCGTCTTGCACATGGTCCATTTTCGGGAGGAGTACGGTAAATTCATCCCCCGCCAGACGAGCCACAAAAGCGGTTTCCCCCGCACACCCCTTCAACCGATCGGCAACGGCGGACAACAGCTGGTCGCCAATTGAGTGTCCCAACGTATCATTAATATTTTTAAAACGGTCCAAATCCAAGAACAGCACCGCCAACAAATTCCCGTTCTGCTGTGCCTGGGACAACGCATGTGAAAGGTCTTTCAGAAACTGAAGACGATTCGGAAGACCCGTCAGGGAATCATAATAGGCATGGAACTTGATCTGTTCCTCGTATCGATTCCGTTCCGTAATATCGTGAATAAAAATTTGGGCGCCCGGTTTGTCATCAAGCTGAAAAGCATTGGTAACCGTCTCCACATCAATCACTCGTCCATCGAGTCGAATCAGACGATCCACATTGACTTGTTCGATACTCTCCTTGCGAAATCTGCTCATAATTCGATTTTTGACAGTTTCCCGATCCTCCGGATGGATAAACTCAAAAATCGATCTTCCGATTAATTCCTGCGGTTCTTTGACGCCAATTAAGGCTGCGGCCGCCCTGTTGGCCAGGACGATCTTATCGTCATGGTAGACCGCGATCGAAACCGGGCACGATTCGACCAAACGGCGATACCTTTCCTCTTTTTCAAGTAATGCTTCGTTCGTTTTCTGGAGTTCTGTCGTTGTGACATTGATCAGGTGAGAGACAGCTCTTAAATAGCTTAATACTTCCGTTTTATTGCCGAGTTCCGTCTGAACCGGATCAAATTTCCTGGTTTCCGCACTCTCCGAAAGGATCAGAGCAGTCATCGCGTGATTCAGAAATTCATTGTTTTGCTCGTAACGGTAGAATTCGCCAAACGTAAAAAAACCGGCTGTCGGAGCCTTTTTTTGAAATGGGATAATTTCTCTCCCCATTAACTCCATCATCAGCGTTCGTCTCGAAATGCAGGAATACACAAAAATAGCTTCGGTCGGGATCTCCTGCAGCTCTTGGGTAGTTCGAATCGATGATTTCACTAGCAATTCGGTATTTCCATAGGCGAACTGTACACGTTCTCCCCGCTTCAGGTTGCCGGAAAAAGTTAAGGAACCGTCTTCATGGGAAAGCAGACAAGTGCGGGCTACGAGATTTCCGTTCCGATTCACTACAAGCGGAAACATGGCCCCGTGCTTTGAACGATTCAGCCCGACTTCTTCTCCCAAATATTTTCTGAAAGCCTCAATGGCTGGCCGGTCGTCGATTTCGTAGACCCGGTTTTTTTCCGCTTTCGTGATCGTCATGAATTGCCCGATATTGGTCCAGTCAAAATTGCACTTGGTATTCACGATCAGGTCATCACTGTTTAACGCAACCCCAACTACGCCCCGGTTCAAAATTTCCCGTTCCGTGAATATTAGATTCGGACTCCGCAGGTCTTTTACCGCAGCGATCCCCCCTGCCACAACAACATGGGGATTCACCGATTCCACACCCTTGATCAATTCTTCACCATTCGTATACCAGCCGTCAGCAAACAAAATCATGACTTTGGTTCTGTGGCTTACCAGACATCGTGCGATCTCCTGCCCTGTTCGGAAGCTGTCAGGTTCGCGATCATGTGGAATTGCCGTCGTTACCAGATCTGTTTTTTCAAATTGGGTAAAAGACAAAATTGTTTGATTGCTTGTGATAACCCCATCCGCTATCTCTCCGGTCGATGAGGCACCGATCATTACGGCCGACGGCAGGAAATCGTGAATCCGCTTTCGCAATTCCGCAATGAAATCCTCATCCCTGCCTCCTGTAAATACCTGAACGAGAAGAGCGGGATGGTCGCCAATTCCGTTCTTTTTGAGGTATTCTTCCAAATTTAGTTTTTCGTGATAAACCGTATTCCATGTTTTCACATGTAATCCCTCGTTTATTCCAATTTAATCCTATTATCTACTAAAATATGTGCTTCGACAAGATTCGATAATTTGCAACTTTCCGGAATTTTTCGGTGCGAAGAAGCCCCGACCTCATTTCAAGGGTCGGGGCCTTGTATTTGTGGGATGTACGGATCTCAATGTACGTTCGGGTACGGGAATTGCGAGGAATACTGGCTGAACTGCTGATAGGTTTGAGTGAGCTTCTGCTGCTCTTCTGCCTCCAGATTGTACCATCCCTTCTGGAACATCTTGTTAAAGATGTCACGCTGGCATTGGTGAGTTTCTGTCAAGCAGGTCATCATCGTTTGATGCAGAGAATCATGGCTCGACTCCCGGGCGGCCACATTCAGACTGTCTGTCAGATACTTCTCCATCGCGAGAATATCGTTCAGTCGATCCCGGTCATTCATCTGAGGGCCTTTCACTTGCGGCTCATTGGCCGGTTTCGGGTTCTTGATCTGATTCATCTGCTGTTGATTGGTTTGCTGCTGCATGACGATCCCTCCTTTATTGAAATGTTGGCGGCATCATGGTTTGCTGTTGTTGCTGGATTTGCTGCTGGCCCTGCTGCTGCTGTTGAGTCGGATGCGGAATACTGGCCATGGCTTGTGTGTTATTGGTCTGGCAGTGCTGCAGCAGCATATTGTAATGCCGTTGATGCATCTGTCCGGCTTGATCGATCAACTGCTTAACTTCCTGATCCTGGCATTCTTGGGCAAAGTGAGCACACTTCTTCATGGCAAGAAGCGTCCATGACATTGCATCTCTCAAATACAGCAAATCTTTCGTGGTGATCGCTTGAGGTGGTGTCATCATTCTGGGCTGTTGACCCATTTGCTGCGACTGCCCCATCTGTTGCTGCATAACGGGTAGCTCCTTTCACTGGTCTTGATTTCCATAACCTAGTGTGTGCAAATTTATAATCCCCATGCAAACTTTCTTCTGACTTTGGGAAATCTAACCTCATCCCAAGCGATCCCAAGGAGGAATACGATGGAGAAAAATATGGCCAAAATGCCTACGGGAAAGATTCCCGAAAATATGACGGAGGTAAACCTGCCTGAGATCGGGACCAACGCTCCCGAACCTCAGCCTCCGGAACCGCAAATCAAACAAAATTTCCTCGGTGTTGATATCAACCACAAGAAGTAATGCAAATTCCGTCAGTTCGTAATTGAAGGCTGTTGGCGAAAGTGGCCAACAGCCTTTTTGCTTGTTACTGGGTCCTTGTCCAATCAGGCCTCAAATCCGCGGCCAGATCCGAAAGTTGTCTAAAATGTAAGGATAAAGCCCTTTGCTAGAGCAAAGGGCTTTCTTGATTAGTCAAGGAATTCATAGCCGGAGAGCGTAAGGAAATCAGCATACTCCTCGCTGGTTGACATTTCCCTGAACAATTTGGTTGCGATATCGAACTTGCCTGCATTGTAGCGCTCTTCACCGATTGAATCCTTGATCTTCTGCAGTTCTTCTTGCAGGATCTGCTCAAAGAGTTCTACGGTCACTTTGCGGCCGTCATCAAGGATCCCCTTCGGATGGTGGATCCACTGCCATACTTGCGTACGGGAGATCTCAGCAGTTGCCGCATCTTCCATCAGGTTGAAGATCGGAACCGCACCGGAACCGCGAAGCCAAGCTTCCGTGTACTGAACACCCACGCTGATGTTGTTTCGCAGACCGGCCTCGGTAATGGTGCCTTCCGGTACTGCAAGCAGGTCGGCTGCAGTGGTGTGGAAATCTTCCCGTTTTTTGTCCACCTGGTTGGGTTGCGGCATGATGCGATTGAATACTTCCATCGCGACAGGAACAAGGCCCGGATGTGCAACCCAAGTTCCGTCATGTCCGTCATTGGCTTCCCGCTCTTTATCTGCGCGAACTTTCGCGAATGCTTCTTCGTTCGCCACCGGATCGTTCTTTACCGGGATCTGGGCTGCCATTCCGCCGATCGCAAATGCGTTCCGCTTGTGACAGGTCTTAATTGTAAGAAGCGAATACGCACGCATGAACGGAACCGTCATGGTGACCTGGGAACGGTCCGGCAGAATCACATGCGGTTGATTCCGCAGCTTCTTGATATAGCTGAAGATATAGTCCCAACGTCCGCAGTTCATTCCCGCCATGTGTTCACGGAGTTCATACAGGATTTCATCGATTTCAAACGTTGCCAGGATGGTCTCGATCAGAACGGTTGCCTTGATCGTTCCTTGCGGAATGTTCAGTTCATTTTGAGCAAATACAAACACATCGTTCCAGAGACGCGCTTCCAGATGGCTTTCCATCTTCGGAAGATAGAAATAAGGGCCCGAACCGTTCTCGATCAATTTCTTTGCGTTGTGGAAGAAGTACAACCCGAAATCAAAGAGACTGCCGGACACCGGCTTGCCGTCTACCAGCATATGCTTCTCGACCATGTGCCAACCGCGGGGACGAGCAATCAGCACTGCCACCTCATCTTTCAGGGCGTATTTTTTGCCTTCCGGGCTAACATAATCAATCTCGCGGCGGATTGCATCCCTCAAGTTGATCTGACCCTGAATCTGATTCTCCCAAGTCGGAGAGTTTGCATCCTCAAAGTCAACCATGAATACTTTTGCGCCCGAGTTCATCGCATTAATGACCATTTTGCGGTCGCTGGACGGACCTGTGATTTCCACGCGGCGATCCTGCAGATCTTTCGGGATCGGTGCTACTGTCCAGTCTCCGTTTCGAATGTGCTCGGTTTCGGGTAAGAAATCGGGTAATTTGCCCGCGTCGATTTCCTTTTGCCGCTCAACCCGCTTTTGCAGAAGCTCTTCCCGTGTCTTGCCGAACTTGCGCTCCAGTTTCACCACAAACTCGACCGCTTCCGGAGTCAAGATGTCTGCGAATTCGGGCGTTACCTTGCCCGTAATTTCTACGCCTGCCGGATAATTACTCATTGTGTGAACCTCCATCCCCATTGTGTTCCGCAATACGGAACATTGTTCTGAATTCTATACTCATCATATCATCGGATGACTTCGCAGTAAATAGAGAATTTTCTTTCATTGCGCCCAAGTACCAGATTTGGTATGCTCCTCCCAGGAGGGTCGTAATCCATGGAAGAAGGCGTAAAGTCGGTAGAACGGGCATTTCAAATTCTCGAACGGGTGAGTCTGGCGAAAAACGGAATTGGCGTGACCGAATTAGCTGCCGAATTAAATATGTACAAAAGCACGATCCACCGGGTCCTGACCACGTTGGTGAATCTCGGTTACATCGAGCAGGATCCCCAGACGGAGCGCTACAAGCTTGGCTTTAAGCTGCTTGAAGTTTCGTCCCGTTTGCTCGATAGTCTGGACATCCGCCGCGAAGCTATGCCCTTCCTGCAAGAGCTGGCTGATTGGACCAATGAGGTCGTTCATCTGGTGGTTCTTAGTAAAGGACAGGTTGTCTATATCGAAAAAGTGGAAGGTACAGAAACGATCCGCATGCACAGTCGAGTCGGCCACCGCGCACCTGTTCACTGTACGGGCGTCGGGAAGGCAATCCTTGCCTACCTGCCGGAAGCCCAGGTTCGCGAGATCATTCGACAATATGGCCTGGAAGCGCACACTCGCCATACTTTGTCCACTCTGCCCGACCTGCTCGCAGATCTGGAATTGGTTCGACAGCGCGGTTATGCACTTGACCTGCAGGAAAATGAGATGGGGATCACTTGTGTGGCAGCGCCTATTTTCGATCATACCGGTGCGGTTGTTGCTTCCGTTTCCGTATCGGCACCAACTATTCGAATGCAGCCTGAACGCTTGGAGGAATTGGCAAAAGAAGTGCGAACAATTGGGCTTAAGATATCCGGCAGATTAGGGTATCGTTCCCAATCTGAAATATAATCTTTCTTCTGTGGAGCATTTCACAGAGAATTTTCACTCGATCCCTTACGATGGTGATAGATCAACCTGAAGGGTTGAAATCTCAGAGGAGGGATTTTTTCATGACGCAACCGCAAACTCAAACATATGCCAACCCGAAGTTCCGTTGGAAAGCGGGGATTACAGGGAGCCTTGCGGGTGGGCTTGTGTTCGGAATGATGATGGCAATGATGGGGAGTCTTCCAATGATCGCCGGATTAGTGGGAAGCAGTTCTGCTGGAATCGGTTTTGTCGTTCATTTGATCATTAGCCTTGTGTTTGGAGTAACCTTCTCTCTCTTTGCGGGTCTTGTGAAATGGAACGGTATCGTTTCCGGAGTTATTTATGGTCTTATCCTTTGGTTCCTCTTCCCCTTTATCCTGATGCCCATGATGATGGGCATGAGTGAGATGGCTTTCCAATTGACCTCCGCAAGTTTAATGAGCCTGGTCGGACATGTTCTCTATGGCGCAATAACGGGGTTTATTTATCAACGCATGTCGAATTAGTTTTTGATGTTAAAGACCTTGCATTCTCGTGCAAGGTCATTTGTCTATTAACTCGCGAGAGGTAAAACGAGCTATTGACTATCCTAAATCAATATGTAAAAATTAGGGAAAAAGAGAAGGAGCTAGGTAATGAATCAGCGAAAATTCAGTTGATTGAACTTAATGAATTACGAAAATTATTAGAACTGCATCAGAATGTACACCATGATGAGAATGATCCCGAATTTATTGAAAATGATTTTTTCGAAAACTTTTTGAATGATATATCAAATGACCAAGGAATCTCATAAAATAAACCGTAAAAGAAGGATTTTAACTGAATATTATAGAATATATATTAAAGTTTACGTGAAGGAGGACACGGCAATGAAGTTAATTCTTAGATGTCTAAATGTGTTTTTTCTACTTGCAGGATTCGGATTTGTTTTGAAGGGTATTCGCTTGTACACTTTGGATATAGACGGAACAGGAGTAGGTATACACTTAGGTCCCATCGAGATAAATGATGGAGTAAGTAAAGAGGAAGTCCCTTTCTATGCAGTTCGGTTTGTTTGGGTAGGCATTTTACTGCTAGTAATTCCTCTGATATCTCTAATTGTGCGTAAAGTCAATCACAAGAAAATAACATTGTAAGTAAAAGGGACAGTTTATTCACTGTCCCTTTTTTAACGTCATGTTATTCGGAAACCATATTGGTATCTTCGAGGTTCCAGAATACACCCGGCATATATTCGTTTTTAGCATTTGAAACAAAGTGATCATCCGCGGAAGGGTCAGCTAAAAATACTAACTGATCAGCAGTTAGAGCTTTTAACTGTGAATTTGGCACTGTAGCAACTAGCTCGATAAATCCCTTAAATGTAGCTTGATTTCCAGTCAAAAGTTGATGAATCTCATCCATAGATTGTTTTTCAAAGGTTCCTGACGCCTCGGGTTTCATCAACAAGGTACCTCTCAAGTTAGTCCCCTTTTCCGTTGACCTCACAATGGCGTGCTTTACGTTCAGCTTGTAATCCTGGATAAACTTATTCAATTTTGTATCATCGATTGGTTTGGCAAAGGTGATCGTTACAAAAACCTCTTCTTGAGATCCAACCTCAATACTAAGCTTGTCAAGCTTATTTTGGTTTTCCTTTTTATACTTAAATTGCAAGAATAAATGCAACAACACACGATAATCCATAATATGTAAGATTAAACGACCGATTTT
>NZ_JBHSHC010000090.1:0-48948 GCF_042652925.1 Effusibacillus consociatus | reverse complement strand
TCGGTTCAATGCCAAACACAATGGTTGTCTTGGCATGAACCCGTTGCAATTCCTTCATCCACGCTACTAACTTGTCAATCCTTGGCGATGGTTTTGAAAGACACATTCTTTACCAAGTTCAATCCCTCTGAAATCGACTGCGCGAGCGACGTGTGTTTGCTTCGCGATGTCGGCCCCGACAACCAGAGTCGATTCGGTAATTTTTTGAATCCGTTGATTTTGCTTCTGTTTGTGCTTATACTTCATCTTGAGCGTCCTCCTTAATAAGGGCAGTGAATGTGATGCATTCGAGACCCAGCATACAGGAGGCGCTCTTTTTATTCAAACCTCAAATTAATTCATTACAGGAATGGCTCCCTTTATTTGAAGAAGCCATATTCGACTTCTCTTTTAATTTCCCTTTAATGACTTTTCCGCCAGGATTTCGGGGAAGTTCCGAAATAAATTCTATGGAAGCCGGTACCTTGTAATCTGCCAATCTTTCCCGAACAAATTGCTGCACCTCTTCTTCCGTGATCACCGCATCTTCTTTCGGAATTACAAAGGCTTTAACTGCTTCGCCAAATACGCCATCCGGAATACCGACAACGGCAGCTTCCAAAATTTTCGGATGGTTGTATAAAACGTTTTCTACCTCCACGGAATAGATTTTTTCTCCGCCGCGGTTAATCATGTCTTTCATACGATCCATGATATATACATAACCTTCTTCATCGATTTTCGCTAAATCCCCTGAACACCAGTAACCGTCGACAAAGGACTTCCTGTTCGCTTCCTCGTTGTTCCAATACCCTTCAATGACCATCGGTCCTTTTATCAGAAGCTGTCCGACTTCCCCCGATCTGCATGGGTTCCCTCCCTCATCAACCACTTTCACCTCGGCGACCGGAACCGCCCTTCCCACCGATTGGATTTTGCTTTCCGGACAATCCTGGGGCAAGATCGTCGTCGGTGAGGATGTTTCCGTAGCACCATAGGCATTATGCAGAGATGTTCCCGGAAACGCCTTTTGCAAGCAAGAAATCGTTTCTTCCGACATTGAAGAGCCGCCGTATACAATACAATTGACAGAATGGTAACTATGTTTAGTAAAATCCGGGTGAGACATCATCATGACATAAATGGTCGGGACATTAAACAGAAATGTAATGTTTTCCTCAGAAATTAGGCGGATGTAGTCACCCGTTTTGAATCTCCCCATAATCACTGATGTGCCGCCGACTCTCACCATATGAAGAAGCTGGCCAATCATGCCGGTGACGTGAAACAAGGGAACGGCAATAACTGTCCTGGTGCGACTGTTGGTCTTCAAAACGTGTTCATAATTCATTACGCTGTGAATCACACCCAAGTGGCAACCAATAGCACCTTTGGGTTTTCCTGTGGTACCCGAAGTATACATAATGAATAACGGATCATCTTCATCGACGTTGATATTCGGAGGGACCGTTTTTTGCAATAGAAGTTCAAACGGCAGATAATCTTTGCGGCCTGATTCCGCACGTCCGATCACGAAGAAATGTTGAATCTCGCCGAGAGAGCCTTGGTGTCTCATTTTTTCTACCTTGTCTATGAACTCGTGGTCTACGATCAACACCTTCGCCCCTGAATGGTTCAGCATGTAAGAAAGCTCCATTTCTTGCAGGCGCGTGTTCAAGGTAACGGCAATAGCTCCAATCCTTGCGCAGGCAAATACAAGAAGGGCAAATTCAATCTTATTTCCTACCAGAATCGCAACCCGGTCCCCCTTTTGGATTTCGTAGGAATAATGCAGATTTCCTGCCGTGAATTCGGCATTATCCCAGAGCTGCCGATAAGTCAGACGTTCGCTCGAGGCAACCAATGCTTCTTTTTCAGAAAAATCGTTTACCGTCTGCCTAAGCATTTCCGTAAGATTTTTCGGCCTGTCTTCGTATACCTTTACTGTCCGGTTAAAATGTTTTTCAGTGACAATCTTCATTCATTCCCACCCGACCTCTGTTGTTATCGCCCGGTCCAGCCGCCGTCAACGTATAGCACTTGTCCCGTAATATAAGCAGAAGAATCTGAAGCTAAGAAAACGATGGGACCCGCCAAATCGGACAACTCACCGACCCTTTTTTGCATGATGGAATTCACAATATTCCTGTATCGTTCCGGATCGCTCAGCCAGCCTTCCGTCATCGGAGTTTTGATATAACCGGGTGCGATCGCATTAACCGTAATGTTGTAAGGGGCTAGTTCCCCCGCCCAAACTTTGGTTAATTGATTAATGCCTCCTTTACTGGCTGCATAGGAAGTTTGAAATGGCATGCCAACGGAACCTAAAATGGATGAAATATTGATAATCCTGCCTCGTCCTTGCCGCATCATTTGGCGGGCAACGGCCTGACCGACAAGAAAAATTCCTTTGAGGTTTACATTTAGCACCTTATCCCAATCGCTTTCTTCCACTTCAACCAGCCGTTTTCGAATATTCATCCCGGCATTGTTCACCAGAATGTCAATGGATCCAAAATATTCGACAACCTTAGCTACCAATTCTTTCACTTCTGCTTTTTTCGTGACATCCGTGGGAATATAGCAAGCTTGAAAGCCGGCTGCTCTTAACCGTTCCTCGGCTAAACGTCCTTCTTCTGTTCCCCGGCTGGTGATCACCACCGTTGCCCCGTAATTAGCGAGCGCATTAGCCATACCAAAACCTATTCCCTTGCTGCCGCCGGTTACAAGGGCTATTTTGCCTGTTAAATCAAAGCTTGGAATCTTCATATCCAACATGCCTAACCGCTTCCTTCCCTTTCGAAGAACCAGGCGGATGTTTAAAACCAACATCCGCCGAAGTCCGTGAAGTCGAATTATTTGCCTGCTTTGTACTTAATGACATCGGATGCTGGAGCCATCTTGCCGTTTTGGTCTTTAATCATGACAACGGAAGTGGTTCCATAATGATTGTCCGGTCCATAGGAGACGTTGAAGGCGAGACCTTCGTTCCAATCTTTAAACGTTTCCAACTGCTTATTAAGGTTTTCCCAAGTCAAGTCGTTTCCGCAGCGGCGTATGGCCTCAACCAGCACCTCGGCTTCCGCCCATCCCCACTGTGCAGGCCCGCTTGGGTTCAAGTCCTTGCCATACTTCTTCAAAGCCTCTACATACTTGTTCACTTTCGGATCGCCGGAACCGACCATCGCTACCCAACTGGAGCTGTACACATTTTTCCAGGAATCTCCCGCCAAGTTGAACATGTTGTTGTCAGCGCCTGCTACACTCGTCACGATAAACGGTACATTGACACCTACCTTGCTTAATTCCTTCTTATATGCTGCGGTTGGTTTGGTAATGGAGAAGGAAAGAATGACATCGGGATTTGCTTCCTTCATTTTCAAAGCAGGCGAACTGAAATCGACGTCCGTCGAATTATAGGAAACTTCCGCAACCGGTTGCATTCCTTTTTTCTTTAATTCATCCACAGCAGCTTCATATCCGCTTTTTCCAAAGTCATCATTTTGATAGAAAATACCAATTCTTTTACCTTTTAATTCATCGACCGCATAATTCACGAAAATCCGGGCTTCGATGCCATAGTTGGTTAAAAGGCCGTAGATATTGGGAATTACCGGATTAACGAAAATGTCTGAACCGCTTGAAACCCCTACAACCGGAATGCCGGATTTCTTAAACTGAGGCAAGGCAGCCTTATTGCAGGATGTACAGTCATTTCCTACAATGGCAAATACCTTGTCCTCTTCAATTAATTTTTTCGCAATGGCGACGGCTCTGGACGGTTGGTATTCTTCGTCGTAAGTAACCAGCTTCAGCTTCCTGCCATTGACGCCCCCTTGATCGTTGACATATTGAAAGTAAGCGTCAATTCCCTTCGCAATCGCCCCGTATAAGGCGGCCGATCCCGACTGAGTGGCCCAGTTTCCGATTAAGATTTCCTTGTCGGTAACTCCCTGTGCCTGCTTGCCGGCTTTTTGTTGCGATGCCGGTGAGCTTGAATTTCCCCCTCCGCAACCGGAGAGGATTAGACTTGCGCTTAGAACGAGGCTCCCCATGAACAATAAGCCTTTTTTGTTCAACTTCAGCATACTTGTTACCCCCAAGTTTTTGATTTTTTATGTTCAGGATTTGACTCCTAAATACAACTCTCTGACACGTTCATCTTTCTTCAGGTCACTGGCCTTTCCGGACAAGGCTATCCGGCCGTTCTCAAGCACATACGCATGGTCCGCGATGGACAAAGCCAAATTGGCGTTTTGTTCGACCAGTAAAATCGAAGTCCCGATTTGATTGACATTTTTAATAATTTCAAAAATTTCTCTCACAATAATTGGCGCTAACCCCAACGAAGGCTCATCCAGGAGCAAAACTTTGGGTGATCCCATCAGCGCTCTGCCGATCGCCAGCATTTGCTGTTCTCCCCCACTTAAGGTCCCGGCGTATTGAGAGAGTCTTTCCTTCAGCCGGGGAAACAGCGCGAGCACTTGTTCCAGGTCCGTTTTCACTTGATTCCGATCCTTTCGCGCATACGAACCGATGCGCAAGTTCTCCAATACCGTCAATTGCGGGAACACCTGCCGATTCTCCGGACATTGAATGATCCGTCTTCTGACGATTTGGTCGGGAGTTTGTCCCGTTACATCCTCTCCTTTGTAATGAATGTTTCCGTTTGCCGGTTTGACGACTCCTGAAATGACTTTTAATACTGTAGATTTTCCGGCCCCATTCGATCCCAACAGAGTGACAATCGAGCCATCAGGGATTTGTAGATCAATATTCCGCAAAGCTTCGATGCTCCCATAGCGCGCGGAGATATTTGTCAATTTAAGCACTTTCATCCCTCTCTCCCAGGTACGCTTCGATGACTGCCGGATGCGTCTGAATTTCAGTAGGCAGCCCCTCCGCAATCTTCATGCCAAAATCCAATACCGCAATGCGGTCGGAAATTTCCATCACTAACGACATATCGTGTTCAATCATAAATACCGTAACGCCCCATTCATCACGAAGTTTGCGGAAAAATTCCCCCAACCGTTCCGTTTCTGCCGGATTCATTCCTGCGACCGGTTCATCCAACAGGAGCAGCTTGGGCTTTACCATAAGAGCTCTCGCGATATCCACCATTTTCTGCAGGCCAAAAGGAAGGTTTTTCACCACTTCCTGTGCAATATCCCTAATTTCAAGAACTTCCAGTATCTCCTCCGCTTTTTTTAAGACCTCCTTCTCTTCTTTCACAAAACCGGGCAGGCGTAAACTGCTGCTGAATACCCCGCTTTTAAGCAAGGGATGAAGCCCCGTCCGAAGATTATCCAGAACCGTCATATTCGCAAACAGTTCCACATTCTGAAAACTTCGGGCAATCCCTGCTCGTATTACCTGATGCGGCTTTAAAGCCAAGATGTTTTTTCCCTCGAAGACAATCTGTCCCCGTATCGGTTGATAAAAGCGGGAAATTGTATTTAAGACGGTGGTTTTACCGGCTCCGTTGGGTCCGATCAAGCTGAAAATCTGCTTATCCTCCACGGAAAGATCGAGATTATTGACGGCAGTCAATCCGCCAAACTGAACTGTAACCGCTTTCATTTCGAAAAACATCTTTTCACCCCCTACTTTTCTGAGCCTACTGCCTTCTTTTGGACAGTTCCATGAAAGTTTGAGTCAAGGCGCTCGTCCGAATAACCCCCTTTCTTCTCACGCCATTTGGAATGAATTGTTACTAAACCGTTCGGCAGGAAGAGGATGACAGCCACTAACGCCACCCCTGTTAAAACTAACGATAAACCCGGAATATGTTCAGTGAGCTGAGGAATCATTGTCAGCAAAATAGCGCCGATGTAAGACCCGGGGATGGAAGCGAATCCTCCCACTACAACCATGGCTAAGGCAATGAAAGAAATACTGATGTTAAAATCATGAGGGCTTATAAAACTCACAAAGTGAGCGTAAAGGCTCCCGGCTAATCCTGTGTAGAAGGCACTGAGGCTGAACATAAGCGCTTTGTACAGAGGGACATTGATTCCCATGGCTGTCGCTGCAATTTCGCTTTCCCTGATAGCGACGAAAGCGCGTCCGATTCTGCTGTGAATCAAATTCTTCATCAGCCAAGTGATGAGCAATACGGCCACCAACAGAAGGAAATACATCTTCATGTCCGTATCAAAGGCATACCCTAAAATCACCGGCTTCTCCGGGAACAGTCCGGAAAATCCCCCTGTGACGGAATCCCACTTCAACAGCAGTTCCGGAATGGCTACTCCAAATCCCAAAGTGGCAACAGCCAGAAAGTGGCCGCTTAATTTAACCGCGGGCAATCCAACGATAAATCCAACCAAAGCTGTGAACAATCCCGATAAAGGCAAAGCGAGTACAAAAGGCAATCCGAATGATAAGGTCAAAATCGCCGAGCTATAGGCGCCTATGGCGAGAAACGAAGCGTGGCCAATGGAAATTTGCCCGCCGTATCCGAGCAGAAGATTTAAGCTCATGGCGATAATGATGTAGATCAGGATTAAACTCCCTGAATACAGGAAGTAGTTCACCCCGCCCACGAAAAGAGGGTACAAAAACATTAGCAAAATAAAGAAATAACTTAATTTCAAGCGTTTGAGCAATCCCATGTGCCTTTACACCTTCTTTACTTGTTTGATACCGAGCAGTCCCGTTGGCTTGACATACAAGATGAAGATAATCAGGAAGAAAACAAAGGCTGTTTTCAATTCTGCAGAGACATATCCCGCCACCAGATTTTCAAACAGTCCAATAGACAAACCGCCGATGACTGCGCCCGGCAAACTGGCAAATCCGCCGAGAACTGCCGCCGCGAATGCCTTGATTGCAACCTCTCCCATCATGTTCGGATCAAGAAAGGTGGTGGGAGCGATTAAGATCCCTGCAATCCCCCCCAACACGGCGCTGATTGCCCAGGTCAGCGAAAAAATGGCCCCGACACGAATCCCCATCAGTTCGGCTGTACGCAGATTTTGAGCTGCTGCCCTCATGGCCAAGCCGGTCAAAGTAAACCTGAAAAGACAGAAAAACAGGAACATGAGTACCAAAGTCAAAGCAAAGATGAAAATTTGGTTGGGTGTAACCACTATGCTGCCAACCTCAATGGGTTCTCCTTCTACCGCCACCGGATAACTGGTCGGTTCATATCCCCAAATCATGCCGGCAATCCCACGAAACGCCATATAGAGTCCTAAAGTTAGAATGATTTGGCTAAGTACCGGCGCCTTTTGCACAGGCCGCATAAATATATTTTCCACCAGCATGCCAAACAGAGCGGCGAATACCAAAGCGGCAAGGAAAGAGATCCAGTATCCAAACCCCAAGGAATGCATAACAGTAAATCCAAAAAATGTGGAAATCATGGCCATCTCGCCTTGGGCAAAATTGACGAGATCCGACGTTTTATAAATCAGTACTAACCCTAATGCTGCCAAGGCGTACAAGCTTCCTGCCGCCAATCCGCTTACAATTTGTTGGGTCAGCATAAATTCACCCCTTTCACCTATCAATGTTTTTGTCACACACAACAATGCAATTCACGTGCCAACTGAAAATTCAAACAAAAACAAGAGAGGGATTACCAAACAGAGAACTTTCTTCTCCTTTGGTAACCCCTCAATCGATTCTTTTCGGAATCAACGATGAAGAATGGAATCGCTTTCATTTGATGCCTAATCTCTGCATCTTTTTCACTAAAGCCGACTGGCTGATTCCCAACACCCTTGCAGTTTTCCGGGTCGTTCTATGCTCAGCGAGCTTTTGTTCGATCGTTTTCCGCTCCACTTCTTCTATCAATTCCTTCAATGAACTTTCAGTCATCTGCGGGCCTTGACTTGTAAGGCTCAAGGGCAAGTCATGGATTTGAATCTCGTCTTGATCGACGGTAACGACAAGCCTTTCAATCAAATTTTCCATTTCTCTTATATTCCCAGGCCACTCATAATGCTCCATAAAGGAAATGACTTCCGGATGAAACTTTTTATTGAACCCGTATCTCTCATTGGTCTTATTTAAGAAGAAATAAGCCAAAGGTGCAATGTCCGCCTTTCGTTCACGAAGCGGAGGAATTTTGATCGGAACGATATTTAGGCGATAATAAAGGTCGTGCCGGAACTCACCTTTCTCAACCAGTTTGTCGAGTTGCTTGTGCGTAGCGGAAATAACCCGGACATCCACTTTAATGCTTTCTCTTCCGCCGACTCTTGTAATCTCAAACTCCTGCAGCACTCTCAACAATTTGACCTGTAAATCCAACGGCATATCCCCGATTTCATCCAAGAAAATCGTTCCTCCATTCCCCCGTTCAAACAATCCGGGCTTGCCGCGGCTATCCGCGCCCGTAAAAGCCCCCTTTTCATAACCAAAAAGCTCGGATTCCAGCAAAGGATGGGGAATCGCCGCACAATTTACTTTAATTAGAGGAAAGTTCCCACGGTCACTTGCCTTATGAATCATTTTGACGATTACTTCTTTACCTACTCCTGATTCTCCTAAAATCAACACCGAAGAATCTACTTTTGCAACTTTTTGAACCAGATGGAGAACATTAATGATTTCCTTACTGTGAGCGACAACCCCGTCCATCAGCAACTGCATGCTTTCTTTCAGTTTAAAATCCTGAATTTCATTCAAATATTTGCGTGTCAACGCTTTCGACTGCTGCAGTTCGAGCTTGAGCCGATTGAGTTCGGAAATATCCCGGACATTGGTTACCACGTATGTAATTTCTCCGTGCTCATCATAGATCGGGTTTCCTGTAACTAATACTTCCTTTTCCCGGACTTTTTGAACAATGGTTATCGGTCTTTTTTTCTCCAATACTTTAAAAGTGACGGATTCATTTATAATTCCTTCCTTAACGATGTCACGCAAATTTTTCCCTATGAGTTCTTCTGCCGTCACTCCGGTGATCCGTGTATAAGCTTCATTTACCATAATTCCGTTTGCTTGTGCATCAGCGACATATATCCCATCGTAACTGGATTGAAAGATCGATTGTAAGAGCAGATTCAATTGAAGGAGTTCTTGATAATCGGTCAATACTGCCACCGCCTTTTATAGTCACATAAGTATACTTTCTATTCTGTATATAATAATAATTCAAAATCGATAACTTTTTCAATCAAATGATTCCGTTTGGAATCACCGAGTATCTTTGATCCATATAGTACTGCTCTGCTCCGTTGGCATAAATCTTGCTCTAGTAAAGAGTTTTTGAATATGGTTTCTAAGAGGAGTGATATGGATGTTCGATTTTAGCCCGACACCGGAGCAGCAAGAAATGATAGAAAAGGCAACAGCTTTCATGGAAGAATATGTGTATCCCAACGAGAAGCATATGGTGCCCCACCGGGGATTGCCGGAAAAAATTCTCAAGCCTCTGCAGCATCGGGTCAAAGACTCAGGATTATGGGCCGGCCATATGCCAAAAGAAGTCGGCGGGATGGGAATGGGATTCGTTTCGCTCGGTTTGCTTTCCGAAATTATCGGCAGAAGCCCGATTGGCCCGTATATTTTTGGTTCGATGGCTCCCGACGCGGGAAATTCGGAAATTCTATGGCATGCCGGAACAGATGAACAAAAGAAGAAATATTTGCTCCCCTTAGTGAACGCAGATGTACGTTCCTGCTTTGCCATGACGGAACCGGAAGTCTCCGGCTCAGATCCTACCATGCTCCATGCGGGGGCAGAGTTAGACGGAGACGAATGGGTGATTAACGCTCATAAATGGTTTACAACAAGTGCAATCGGGGCCTCCTTTTCCATTGTCATGGCAATGACCGATCCGGAAGCTCCTCCCCACGAAAGGTTCAGCTTGTTCATTGTCGATGCGGACAATCCCGGATTTGAAATTGTCAGGGAAATTCCGGTTATGGGGGACCACTATGCCGGAGGACATTGCGAAGTTCGGTACACCAACTGCCGGATCCCCAAGGGGAACATATTGGGCAATCGCGGGGAAGGTTTTAAGCTGGCTCAACTGAGGTTGGGACCCGGACGGATTACGCATGCCATGCGGTGGATCGGTGTTGCAAAGCGCAGCTTTGATCTCATGGTAGACTACTCTACCGAACGGGTAACCCGCGGCAAACCATTGTCCGAGTTTCAAAGTATTCAAAACTTCATCGCCGATTCAGCTGCGGAGATTGAAGCGGCCCGCCTCTTGACACTTCATGCCGCATGGAAGATGGACCAAGGAGATGAAGCCCGCAAGGAAATCTCCATTATCAAGTTTTTTGGGGCAAGAGTTCTTCATGACGTCATCGACCGGGCCATACAGGTCCATGGAGCGCTGGGAATTACAGCTGATACTCCTTTGGAAGGGTTTTATCGCGAGGCGAGATCCGCACGAATCTATGACGGGGCGGATGAAGTCCACCGGATGGTTGTAGCCAAGCAGGTTCTTAAAGCATTCCACGCGGGGAGGTAATCAGCTTGAATCGCAGCAATCTTCTCCAACAATCCATGGAAATTAAGTGGGATTTAATTGATCTCCATATTCGATCCCGTATTTCTGGTCTCCCCCACGCTCCCATGGAGGTTGAACAGTTTTCCGCCGGATATTCGAATCTCACTTATTTGATCAAAATCGGAGACTGGAATGCCGTCTTCAGACGCCCTCCTTTCGGCCAGATTCCGCCTAAAGCTCATGATATGGAGCGCGAATTCAAGATTCTGCAAAAGATCCATCCGGTCTTTCCATTAGCGCCAAAGCCCTATCTTTATTGTGAAGACCCGTCGATTACAGATAAGCATTTTTATATTATGGAAAAAAAGAACGGCATTGTGTTGGATGATCAACTCCCTCCTGGATATCAAGAAAATGAGAAATATGCCCGTCTCGTGTCGGAGACCGTTGTAGATACATTAGCAACGCTGCACAGCATTGATTACAAGGAAGCAGGTTTAACGGACATCGGGAAACCTGACGGGTATCTGGAAAGACAGGTTGACGGCTGGATCAAGAGATACCATAACGCCCAGACGGATGATATCGCAGTGGTGAAGGAAATAGAGAAATGGTTGATCGATCATATTCCGAATTCCCCTGCCCCAACGATCGTCCATAACGATTTCAAACTCAATAATATGATGATTTCTCCTCATGATCCAAGACAGGCAGTTGCCGTGTTTGATTGGGAAATGTGTACGATCGGCGATCCTCTCACGGATTTGGGCAGCAGCTTGGCCTATTGGACTGAACCGGGTGAATGTGAAACAGGATTGACTTCTATCACCGTGAACCCCGGATTTATCACGCGCCGGGAATTTGCTCATCTTTATGCGGAAAAGAGCGGTCTGGATCTGTCGAATATCGATTACTATTTGACATTTGCCTTTTATAAAATTGGCGTAATTCTCCAGCAAATCTACTATCGTTGGAAAAAGGGAGAAGCCAAGGATGACCGTTTTTCGAAACTTGCTGAAGGAGTCAACAATCTGATGCACCAAGCTCTCCGGGCCCAAAACAAAGAATTGCTCTAGAAGAAAAACCCGAATCCCTTGTTGAGGATCCGGGTTATTTTATGGCCAATGTTCATTTTTCGATTTGCGACAATCGAACCAAAATCTGCCCCAGCACAGCACCAAACCAGATGCTTGCCCCTTTTTTATAAACCTACAACTGTCCATCCGCCATCGACAAAAATCGTTTCTCCGGTCATATAGCTGGACGCATTCGATACCAAGAAGACCGCTGCCCCCACCAGTTCATCCGATTGCCCCATCCGGCCCAGAGGAGTACGGGCAGCTACTTTCTCGCCAAACTCTTCACGGGTATCTTTAATGGCTTTTACTAGCGGCGTCTCGATATAAGCAGGAGCAATCGCGTTGACATGGGCTCCGTATTGGGCCCATTCCACAGCCAACACTTTCGTCAGCATGCTGACTCCTCCCTTGCTGGCACAGTAAGCTAGAGAAGCGGTCACCGCCAATACACCATACATAAAAGGCTTCGACAAAAAGGTTCTGTATCCTACCACCTATTCATTTGAGTCTGATTCCCTTGATCGAAAATAAACAGAAAAAATCCCGCACAATTATTTGCGGGACAACAAAAATAACTTGCTGTTTGATTCCTTACTGTCTCGTAATCTTGAAAATCATTCAAGTCGTTCTCTGCCAATGACTGATTCCTGGTAGGTCGTGTCAGCGGAGGGCCGCCAGGTCTACTCTCGGTACAAGTCCTTCTTGTGCCGCTCGGCTGAGTAAGGCTGTTACCGCCGCATACCCTTCCTCGCCCAAATTCGCAGTGAACTCGTTCACGTAAAGGTCGATGTGTGCTTGAGCCACTTCAGGGTCCAACTCTTGAGCGTGGCGCAGCACGTACTCCCGCGACATCTCCGGGTTTGCCCACGCGTATTCGACCGACGCGCGAATCCAGCCGGCGATAGCTTCCAGATCCAGTGACCGATGGGCGATAATTGCCCCCAACGGAATTGGCAGGTTCGTGTCGGCTTCCCACCAACTGCCTAAGTCAGTCAGGAGACGCAGCCCATACGAGGGGTATGTGAAGCGTGCTTCATGGATCACCAGCCCGGCATCGACCATGCCATCACGCACTGCCGGCATGATTTCGTGAAATGGCATAATAATAATCTCACCCACTCCCCCTGGCACGTTCTGGGCTGCCCACAGCCGAAAGAGCAGGTAGGCGGTTGATCGCTCACTAGGTACCGCGACCCGTCGGCCTGCAAGTGCCGCTGGATCATTGGGCACGACCTCACTGTTTTTCGTTAGTATCAGTGGCCCACAGCCTCTGCCCAATGCTCCTCCGCATGGAAGCAGCGCGTACTCGGACAGCACCCACGGTAGAGCCGCATACGAAATCTTGAGTACTTCCGGCCCATTGGGGCTGGCTGCCAAACTATTGGTGATGTCGATGTCCGCATACGTCACGTCAAGTTTAGGCGTGCCAGGCAGCAGGTCGTGCACCCAGGCATGGAAAACAAAAGTGTCGTTGGGGCATGGAGAGAATCCAATCCTCATAGTAACACCTCCGGAAATATTGAGCTCGCTGCTTCCAGCACGTTTAAAGCCTCTTTAATACGCCATGAGGCGCGGTCACGTGGACCGACCGGATTCGAGATAGCTCGGATTTCCAGAATTGGAACGCCGTGATGACGAGCTGCAGTAGCTACGCCATAACCCTCCATCGCCTCTGCGGTCGCCCCTGGCACTCGTGAGGTCAGTTCTAGTGCGGTGGTTGCGGTACCCGTCACCGTTGATACACTGAGCACCGGTCCAGCAGTTACTGGGAGTCCGGCTGCTTGCAGCCCTCCCGTAACTCGGGTCACCAGACGAGGATCAACTGGAACACGGGTTGAGCCGAACCCCAGCTCGTCCAGGCTACAGAAACCATCCGGCGTCTGGGCTCCCAGGTCGGCGGCGACGATCTCGTTTGCTACCACTAGAGAGCCTACTTCAGCTCGACCCGGAAAACCGCCGCCGATTCCAGCACTCACTACCAATCCGTACTTTGCAGTTGCCAACGCCGTCGCTGTGCTGGCTGCGGCCGCTGCTGGTCCGACCCCAGCCACCAACACCTCAAATCTGCTGGAACCATGAAGCCCACGCAATACTGCATCCCTCTCGGCAGACACAGAGGTCACCACAAGTACTCGCATTCCCGGTTCTTGCTGAGTGGAGTTTGAATCACCAGACGGTTCCGCGTTCAAATCGAAGCTCACTTTAAAAAACCCCTTTATTGTTTATCCATCATAGACTTTTTACACCCTTACTCAAAGTTATCTTGATCTTACCTCCGTGTAAAGAGGGTTGCTTAATGCCCAAGGGAAGGATGCATCCTATTTAGCAGGAACGTACATCTCTTAGATCCCGTGTATCAATGCTGTATAATCATTAAAAAATACAAAGTTAAGGATGAAGTATCGAGATGGCATTTGGAATCACGAGGGAAGAATTAACTCAATGGAAAAATGCGGTCAAAAAAGGAGAGATCGCTTTTTTAACACACTTTTGGTTAGATCCGCGTTTCCCGGGAGTTAATACCGTAACTAAAGTAGGATGCGCGGACATCAAACGCTTGTCAAAATGGTGTGTGGAGAATGGATTAAACCCAAGATACATTCATAACCGATCCCCGTTCCCGCACTATGACCTAATCGGTTCGAAGCAAAAGGAGATCCTGCAAAAGGAACGATTATGGCACCACTTGGAACGATTTCGACTTCTTTAGCTTTAATCTGTACTATTGCTGAATCGACGTACAGAGCTGTTCTTCACTTCGCTTCCATTTGAGAGTTCGCTTACAGAAATAAGTGGTGATGTTGAGTATCCTTGATTTGATCCCAAACTCGAGGAGGAAATCGATCAATGGAACAAACTGCAACCACATTGCCGCTGCTTAACGAACCAGCGCCGGAATTTTCGGCACTTACTACACAGGGTTACATCAAGTTGAGTGACTACCGTGGAAAATATGTTGTACTCTTTTCGCATCCGGCTGACTTTACACCGGTTTGCACAACTGAATTCGGCAGTTTCGCTGAAAACTACGATGAATTTGTAAAGCGGAATGTTCAGCCATCCGGGAGCATCTTCAACAGCCGCTGTACGATCAGTTTTCATTATTGACACAGAAGGTGTGTTACGTGCGATGATTTACTATCCGATGAGTGCAGGACGAAACATATTGGAAATTCTCCGGGTCATTGATTCACTCCAAACAACCGATGTTTCAAAAGATGTCGACTCCAGCGAATTGGCAGCCAGGCGACCCTCTTGTCGTTCCCACTCCTGCTTCTCAGGATTTGATCGAATCAGAGGAAGAAGCGAAAGCAAAAGGATACGAATACAAAACTTGGTATTTACGCTACAAGAAACAATAAATAGCTGAACTAACAAGGCTCGCCAAACGGAAGCCTGCTTTTGTTCCAACAATAAAGCCACTCCCAACTGGAGTGGCTTATCTTCGATTTTTGAATTCGTTATGCTTCCGCAGCGACCTTAGCTACCTTAGACTTAAATTCTATACGACGGCGGTGCAAAATTGGCTCGGTGTAACCGCTTGGTTGCTCATATCCCTTGAAAACGAGTTCACAAGCAGCCTGGAATGCCACAGAGTTATCAAAGTCCTCAGCCATAGGACGGTAGGCTGGGTCTCCAGCGTTTTGCTCATCTACCACTTTGGCCATGCGTTTCATAGTCTCTAGTACCTGTTCCTTTGTACAAATTCCATGGTGCAGCCAGTTTGCCACGTGTTGACTGGAAATACGCAGGGTAGCACGGTCTTCCATAAGTCCTACGTTGTTAATATCTGGAACTTTGGAACAACCGATTCCTTGCTCCACCCAGCGAACCACATAGCCTAGAATACCTTGCGCATTGTTATCCAGTTCCTGCTGAATTTCCTCAGGGGTCCATTGCGGGTTGGCAGCGACCGGAATGGTTAAAATGTCATCTCGTAAGTCACTAATGGATTCTTTTAATTTGTTTTGAACTTCCTTTACATCAATCTGATGATAATGAAGGGCGTGCAATGTAGCCGCAGTTGGTGAAGGCACCCATGCTGTGTTGCCACCTGCTTGTAGATGGGCAACTTTTTGCTTCAACATTTCTCTCATGAGGTCCGGCATTGCCCACATACCTTTACCAATCTGAGCGCGACCTTGCAAACCGCAAACCAGTCCAATGTTTACATTCGACTTTTCATAGCTTTGTAACCATTTTGATGACTTCATGTCATTTTTACGAATCATCGGCCCTGCTTCCATAGACGTATGGATTTCGTCCCCCGTTCGATCCAAGAAACCAGTATTAATGAACACAATTCGATCCTTGACTTGACGAATACAATTTTTTAAGTTCAAGGAAGTACGACGTTCTTCATCCATCACACCGATTTTCAGTGTATGGCGTTCTAGACCGAGCATGTCTTCAACTCGATCAAATAATTCATTGGCAAAAGCCACTTCTTCGGATCCATGCATTTTCGGCTTCACAATATAAATTGATCCCTTAGATGAATTTTGATATTGGCTATTTCTTAAAAGATCATGCTTAGCAATCAGGCTAGTAATGGCCCCATCCATAATCCCTTCCGGTATCTCTTGACCGTCCTTATCTAGAATTGCATTTATCGTCATCAAGTGACCCACGTTACGGACAAACATCAGGGAACGCCCACGTAAGCTGAATTCTTCTCCAGTTGGTGAGTTGTACGTACGATCAGGATTCATGGTCCGAGTTAAGGATTTACTGCCTTTGGCGAAAGTAGCAGACAAATTCCCCTTCATCAGACCTAACCAGTTTCTGTACACCTGGACCTTATCTTCAGCATCGACAGCAGCAACAGAGTCCTCACAATCCATGATGGTCGTTAGCGCTGCTTCCATAAGGATATCTTTCACACCTGCTCCATCCGTTTTGCCGACCGGATGATCGCAATCTATCTGGATTTCAAAGTGTAACCCATTATTTTTGAGTAAGATAGCAGAAGGGTTTTCTGGTTGTCCTTGATATCCCGCAAGCTTGGAACCATCCTGCAAGCCAGTCGTTTCTCCATTGCCAAGGGAAACGGACAATTGACCGTTTATGATCGAATACTGTACAGCTTCTCGGTGGGAGGATTCTGCCAATGGTGCCGCTTGATCCAGAAAGTCTTTCGCAAATGCAATTACTTTGTCACCACGAACCGGATTGTAAGCACCTTTACGCTCAGCTCCTCCTTCCTCACTGATCGCATCTGTTCCGTACAGAGCGTCATAAAGGCTTCCCCAGCGGGCATTAACAGCATTAAGAGCATAACGGGCATTATTGACTGGAACCACTAGCTGGGGTCCCGCTTGCAGTGCAATTTCATCATCTACCCCTTGAGTAGTAATCTGAAAATCTTCTGCTTCCGGTTCGAGATAACCAATCTCTTGCAGGAACGCTTTATACTTTTCAAATTCGAAATTTTCTCTGTTTTCTTCATGCCAATCATTTATTTTCCTTTGAATTTCATCTCGCTTGGCTAATAATGCTTTGTTCTTTGGTGCCAAATCGTGTACCAAGGTATCAAAATCAGACCAGAACTGCTCACTGGTCAATCCGCTTCCAGGAATGACTTCTGAATTTATAAACTGATAAAGAACTGGAGCAACTTGCAGATTACCTACTTTTACATAGTCTTTCATTGTATCTCTCCTCCCTAAATTATACCGACAACCAGGCACAAGTCATGATCGAAACGTGACGAGCAACTTCTTCTATTATAATACATGAATTGATATCGGCAGTCTATTATATATCAATTTTCCGGGTTTCAAGAAATGTTTCATAATACCATTGCTGTTATAATCATTCATAATCGCTCCCCGTTCCCCCACTATGACCTGATCGGTTCGAAGCAGAAGGAGATCCTGCGAAAAGAACGTTTATGGAAGCACATGGAAGAAGTACAAGCGGGCGATGGAATATATCCTGTCAAAGAGCGAGGCGCAGATCAAAGACATCCTTCACAAAACAAGTAAAAAGTATGCGGATTGGTGTGAAGAACAGCAAGTTAAATACGTGCTGGTAGGCAATGTAGAAGGCGTACAACGCAATACTTCAGCCAAAAAGAAAAAGAATCGGAGGAAACTTCCGCGCCAGGCAACGCAAAAATTATCGCAATGGCAGTTTGGAAAGCTGCAGGAGTATTTGACGTACAAGTTGCAGGCAAGAGGAATCCAGGTACAACAAGTGGACGAATCGTACACAACGCAAACATGTCCTGTTTGCAGCAGACGGAAAAAGTGTCTGGAAGAGTGTACAAGTGCAAATGCGGCTATCAACAGCATCGGGATATTCACGGGGCAAGCAATATTCTGGCGAAGTCGTTGTATGGGAACATACAACTAATTGTGGACAAGGTTCAGATGAAGTATCTACGAGTAGTGTAAACGAAAGTAGTAGAAGGTCTGGCACGACCCATGCCGAAAGGCATGTTGCTGATTTTGCGATCCTGTGTACTTATACTCGAAAGAGTAAGACTGTCCTAACGGACGGTCGCTAAGGCACGGTAAAGCGTAGATCAGAAACCCCAGCCTCTAAACGAAGTGAAGGCGGGGGAGTGTTCATACTCAGCAGATGCGGAGTCACAGAGCGAAATCTCCCTCACCGCCAAAGAAAAACTCCGCGTTCTCTATTTGCAGGTGAACCTGTAAATGAACCTGTTATAGCGTATGGACCGTTTGTAATGAATACGCAAGAAGAAATCCGGCAAGCGATTGCGGATTATCAAGCCGGGAAGTTCGATGAGTAGTAATAAAGTGAAATCCAACAAAATGGATTTGACTTTATTACTTGGCATTTTTTTTATGGACCCATTGACCTAGTTGTGCCAAGCTGATTTTTGATAGCAAGGCTCTTTATTGCATTGGCAACTTTCTTTGCAATTTCATCGTATTCCTCCCCGTTAAAATCAATGGGTGCTCCAAAACGCACAGTTACTTTCGAGAACCACCCTCCAGTCACTCCTTGTATGAGTACGGGCACAACCGGTGATTTGCTCTTGGCGACAAGAAATCCAATTCCTTTCTTTGGATCCAGCATTTCTTCAGACTTGGAGCGTGTACCCTCAATGAAGATCGAGAAAATATTTCCTTCGTCAATTAATTTCAGAGAATGTTTTAACGATTTGATGTCCGCACTGTTCCTCTTTACAGGAAATGCCCCCATCTGTCTAATGACCCAGGAGACAATCTTATTATTAAAGAGTTCTTCCTTGGCCATTATGAACATTTTTCTTGGAGTGTGTACGCCGACCAACAAGGAATCGTAATAGCTGCGATGGTTCATCGCAAGTATGCAGCCATCATTCGGTATAAGATTAAGACCTTCTACTTTGATCCTAAAGCGTAAAGATAGCCAAATTTTTACAACAATTCGAATAATACGATATACCACTTCATCTTCTCCTTTTTTGAAGTTATCATTTATTCATCCGCCTGCTAACCTGTTTGGGCTCTGCTCCATAATACCGCATTTTTGAATCAAGTTCACTGCTGCTGCACGAAAAAAAGGACGTACCAATAATAGTCGGTCCATCCCATAACTCGCTCTTCCCCATACCAGAGTCTATATCATCTTTAAGAATGGCCCTTAAATTGTTCCCTCAGGGCACACTTCAGGAACTTGCCCACTGATGTCAGCCCCCATGCACGGAATGCCAAAATAGGCCTCCAAGTGACGGTGATGGTTCCAAGCGAATGTGGCGACCCGATCACCGCGCCGGACCCCTAGCGACTGCAAAGCACTGGACAAACGGCGTGTCCGACGTGCAAAGTCGGAATAGGTATACCGAAAGACACCTGAAACAGTGCATGACACAATCTCCTTCTTTGGGAACAATTTCATATGATTCCTCTCCGTTCCCATTCTTCGACTTGTTCCGGTGAGGCGTTCAAAACTTCCTGAAAGACCTCCCGATTGTGCTGACTCAGAACGGGAGGTGGAGCGGTGTCGACCGACTTCAGTTGCCACACACCAAATCCACCGGCAGAAGTTGCCGTCTGGAACATAGTTCCCCACTCATTACTCTGGATGTTTGACACAAGCTCCTTCTCACAAACATGCGGATGTTGGATCATCTCTCCAGTGTCCAACACGGGAGCCATGCAGCAATCCACCTCCAGCGAAAACTGGGACCACTCGGCAAATGTTCGGGTTTTAAATAATGCTTTTATATCCAAAAAAGTCTGATTGTTTTCTGCAGCAGGACTGAAGTGATCAGCAATCCAATCTTCCCGCCCCACCGCCCGGCAGAAGTTCTCCCAAAACTTTTTCTCTAGTGCCCCCAGACTCACAAATCTGTTGTCTTTCGTTTCATAGATGAAGTAGGAAATGATGCTGCCACCCAATTGAGGGACGCCGCTTCCTTTTCCAGTAACCTGCTGAATCATCACATGACCGGTCATCATACCGATCATCGCGTCAGTAATCGAAATGTCAAGATAAGAACCTTCCCCTGTCATCTGCTTTTTGACAAGAGATGCCAAAATTGCCTCGCAAGCGGCAATTCCTCCAATCAAGTCGGCAAACTGAATCCCAGGCTGAACAGGTCTTCCCTCCTGATCTCTCAATTGGGAAAGAACTCCGCTAAGCGCCATGTAATTCAAATCATGTCCGCCGAGATTACGCAATGGACCTGTTTGTCCATATCCTGTTAAAGAACAGTAAACCAGGTTGGGTCGAATCTGTTTTAAGCTTTTATACCCAATCCCCAATGCATCGGCAACTCCAGGACGAAACCCTTCAATCACCACATCTGCCTTGCTGGCCAGTTGAAAGGCGATCTCCCGACCTGCAGGTTCCTTCAAATTGATGGAAACGCTTTTCTTGTTGCGGTTATTTGCAAGATAGACCAACCCCGTCCCATTCAAATGGTCTCCAACCGAGCGGGCAGGATCACCGGTTTTGGGCGGTTCTACCTTTATGACTTCGGCCCCCATGTCGGCAAGACGCTGAGTCGCATATGGACCGGGAAGATAACGTGAAAAGTCGACTACGCGGATTCCGTTCAGCATCAGGTAAACCATCCCCCATTTGGACATGTACGCTTCCTTTTGCTACAGTCCCATGTTTTTGGCGATAATCACTTTCATGATTTCGTTGCTGCCCGCATAAATGGCCGATACAGGAATATCCCGATAGCGCCTGGCGATTTTATATTCCTCCATATACCCGTATCCGCCATGAAGCTGCAGACACTGTGCGGCAACCCGTTTGGCCATCTCTGTCGTCCACCATTTGGCCATCGAAACCTTGGTTACAATATCTTTGCCCCCGATATGGTCCGCGATCAGCTGATCAAGGAACGCACGACCGACTTCAATTTCGGTTGCCATTTCCACAATTTTGAACTGGGTGTTTTGAAACTTGCTGATCGGCTGCCCAAATGCTTCCCGGCTTTTTACATAATCAATCGTCATGTTCAGCATTTCTTCCGCCGCGACTTGGGCGGCAATTGCTACCACAAGGCGCTCCTGCTGCAGTTTCTCCATCAGATGGAGGAACCCTTTCCCTTCCTGTCCGAGCAGATTGTCGACCGGAACCAGGCAGTCTTCAAATATCAACTCGGCCGTATCCTGACTGTGCAGCCCGATTTTATCCAGCTTGCGGCCACGGGAGAAACCGGGGGTGTCCCGCTCCACCAGAATCAAACTGATCCCTTTGTGAGCAGGAACAGCTTTCGGATCGGTTTTGCACGCCACCAGCACAAGATCGGATTGAATCCCGTTTGTGATGAACGTTTTTTGACCGTTCAACACATAGTGATCCCCGTTACGGATGGCGGTGGTTCTGATATTTGCAAGATCGGATCCCGCACCTGGTTCGGTCATCGCAATTGCGGTAATGATATCACCGCTCGCACAGCCCGGAAGCCACCGCTGCTTTTGCTCCTCTGTTCCGTATGTCGTTATATAGGGAACCACAATGTCGTTGTGCAATCCGATTCCGACCAAACCGGAGCCTACACGCTCCAATTCCTCGTTAATCACTACCGAGTAAGCCCAATCCGCTCCCGCTCCGCCGTACTTTTCCTCAATATCCGGACACAGATAGCCCTGATCCCCCATTTTCCTCCAAAAGGAACGCGGGATCAAACGGTCTTGTTCCCACTGGTCATAATAAGGAACCGCTTCTTTTTCGAGAAATTTGCGTAGTGTGTTGCGGAACATCCGATGCTCGTCACGCAGATATAAATGGCTCACAGTTCTTCCCCCTTCTCCCCTTTATTTGGGCTGCATGCGAATGGCTCCGTCCAGACGAATGGTGTCTCCGTTGAGCATTGGATTTTCGATAATGCTTTGCACGAGCATCGCGTATTCATCAGGCTGTCCCAAACGGGGCGGGAACGGAACCATGGCACCAAGAGCGGTCCTTGCCTCTTCAGGAAGAGAAGCAAACAGCGGTGTTTCAAACAAACCGGGTGCAATCGTCACGTTGCGAATGCCATATCTTGCAAGTTCCCTTGCAATGGGTAGTGTCATCCCGACAATTCCTCCCTTGGAGGCACTGTAAGCCACCTGCCCGATTTGCCCTTCAAATGCCGCAACAGAGGCCGTACTGATAATGACACCCCGTTCACCGTTTTCATTGGGAGCGTTTCCGATCATTTTCTCTGCCGCCAATCGTATGACATTGAATGTTCCAACAAGGTTGACTTGAATGACCTTAGTAAAAGTCGATAAATCATGAGGTTTGTCTTTATTCAATAATTTTTGGGCAATTCCAATACCGGCACAATTGACAGCCGCATGAATCTGTCCAAACCTTCCCAGGGTCTGCTCTAAAGCCCGTTGCACGTCAGACTCACTTGTAACATCCGTTTTGACAAACAGGACATGTTCATTCCCCAATTTCTCTACGAGGGCCAATCCCTTTTCTTCAGACAAATCGAGAATCGCGGCTTTTCCTCCGTTCTCTACAATCCTTGTTACCGTCGCTTCCCCCAGTCCGGAGCTGCCTCCTGTAACAACCGCTGCACAATCTTTTACTCTCATCTTCTTTCCTCCCCGGATGTTAGAGATCTTTTAATCCAAACGTTCAATGATAGTCGCATTCGCCATACCATGACCTTCACAGATCGCTTGCAGCCCGTAACGTCCACCCGTCCGCTCCAATTCATGAAGCAGCGTAACCATGACACGTGCTCCGCTCGCACCAAGCGGATGCCCGAGAGCAATTGCGCCACCGTTGGGGTTGAGTTTGGCGGGATAGGCCCCTGTTTCCGCCAACCACGCAAGCGGTACGGGCGCAAACGCTTCATTCACTTCGTAAAGATCCATATCATGAATTGTCAAGCCGGCTTTTTGCAGCACTTTATGGGTTGCCGCAATAGGACCGGTAAGCATCAATGCGGGATCCGACCCGATCACCGAACGGGCAACCACTCGAAAACGCGGTTTTATTCCCAATTCTTCAGCTTTCTCCCGAGACATTAAAAGAACAGCCGCGGCGCCATCGCTAATTTGGCTGGCATTTCCGGCATGAATTTTGCCATTATCAAGAAACGACGGCTTGAGCGCTGCCAGCTTTTCGATCGTGGTCTCCTTTCTTGGTCCTTCATCCTGTTTCACGATGCTTTTTGTCCCATCTGCCAGCGTCACCGCGACGGGCATAATTTCCCGGTCAAATCTTCCTTCTTCCTGTGCTTTGAGCGCTTTATGATGACTCTCCAATGAAAATTCATCCAATTGGCTCCGGCTCAACCCCCACTTATCCGCCATTCGCTCAGCCGATATACCCTGGTTGAACACCCCGTAACGGGCGGTTAATTTTTCATTCCATTGTGCACCCTGCAAATTCGAGAACATCGGGACACGAGACATACTCTCAACACCGGCGGCTACAACAACGTCCATATCTCCGCTCAGAATCGCCTGGGCCGCAAAATGTACCGCTTGTTGACTGGACCCGCATTGACGGTCAATGGTCACGCCCGGCACTTTAATGGGATAGTCGGCAAGCAAAGCAGCAATTCTTGCAATGTCAGCCGCTTGTTCCCCTACTTGTGATACACACCCCATAATTACGTCTTCAACAATTTCTGGAGTAATACCAGCTCTTGTTACAAGTTCCTTTAATACTTCCGCAGCCAAGTCATCAGGCCGAACTCCGCTTAACGCTCCGCCACGACGCCCGATGGCCGTCCGCACTGCTTCAACAATCACAACTTCCCGCATCATGATCCTCTCCCTTTTCCTTCAATTGACGGTATCCTTATTCCCGGTATGGTCTTTGAAATCTGACCGAAGCTTATATTTCAGTACTTTTCCTGACGCATTGCGCGGCAGTTGATCGACGATCAGGATTACGCGAGGGATCTTATATCCGGCCAGCGACTGGCGGCAGAACGACTGCAGTTGTTCCCGGTCGATCGTTTGCCCCGGTTTAGGGACAATCACCGCCGCCACCATCTCTCCCCACACTTCGTGCGGGATTCCGATCACAGCCGCTTCCAACACTTGCGGATAAGCGTATAAAATCTGCTCCACCTCAACCGAGTAGACGTTCTCTCCCCCGGAAATAATCAGGTCTTTTTTCCGGTCAACCAACGATATCCTTTCATGAGGGTCTCCCCGCGCAGAACCAACTCTCCTACTTTCCCCGGCGGCACGTCTTCGTCCACATCATCAACAACCCTCGCCTCCGTATGGAACATCGTCAAACCGCTCGCTCCCAGCTTCGTCTTATGGTCCTCCGGAGTCAAACAAATCCCGCCCGGACCGGCTTCCGTCAAACCACACAGATTGTAAAACTGATCGGTCCCGAACATCTCCATGCTCTGCTTAACGATCTCCGGTGCCATCGGTGCCGCCCCATATGCGCAGCGGGATACGGTGGACAGATCAAACTGCTCACGGTTGGGCACCTGCAGCAGGTAGGTGTACATGGCGGGTACTCCAAAGAAAAACGTGATCTTATGTTCCTGTATCGCCTTCATCGTCTCAAGCGGATGAAAATCCCGTTGAATTACATGACCGGTTCCCAAAAAGAACCCGGGGAGCAAAAGCAGGTTGAGTTGGGCAGAATGGAACAGCGGCGCCAAATGTAACAAACGGTCGTTTGTTACAAGACCTAAAACGGCCATCATTTTAATGCCGACCTGCATAATGCGGCGATGATCGAACAAAGCCCCCTTGGGACGCCCGGTTGTACCGGATGTATAAAGGATCTCCAAGTCATCATGTTCGTGCACCACTACGTCAGGTTCCTCTTCACTGTCTGATAAAATCCGTTCGTAAGCCAGGTGCCTTTGTACCGTTGGGGTTCCCACAACAATTACCTGTTCGACAGCCGGCAGATCGCTGCGCGCCTCTTCGATTAATTCTCCGTAATCCGCATCACAGACAACCAGACCGGTATCCGAATGATCGAAGGTAAACCGGGCGGAATTGACATGCTTTACCTGTTCCTTATAGTACGCAACTTGGTTTTCCAACACGTCCAACCTTCGCAGCACATCGCGTACCTCGTGCAGCTGCCGGAATAAAACCTTGCCGATTGCCCCGATAATGCGACCATCCTGAATCACGGGAATGCTCTGTACCAGATAACGAATTCCGTTCGATTCCAAAACGTCACTCAGTTCGGCGACGCCTGTCTCCAAAGCCCGGATCAGTTCCAATTGAGGCAGTACTTCTTTCAACGGTTTGCCGATACAGACTTCCTTATCCAAACCGAACAACTCCGCCATCGGTCGATTCAGGAAGATAATCTCCCCTTTTTCATTCACCATCACAAGTCCGTCATAGGCGTGTTCAATCGTGGTATCCAACAGCTTTTGCCACTTTTTCACCATTTCGAGTTCTTCTGCCATCTCTTCCAGGTCGGAGACATCCTGAAAAAGACCGATTAGACCTGAGTGACCATTAATTGTCGTGTAGCGAGAGAGGCGCATCACCGTACGGATCTGGCCAATCTGGACACGACCGCTTTTTTTCACCAGATCCGGAGAGAACTTGATGTTTGGGAGAACAGTCCGCAAAGGAAGTCCGATCAAGTTTTCAGGCTCTTTTCCCAACATCTTGCAGAGAACTTCATTGACGAACAAGATGTTCTCTTCCTCATCCGTTACAAATGCTCCCAAATGTGTGAAGTGAAGTACCGCCTCCAACTGTTCTTTCAGAGACTGGGACATCCGAAAAAGGGACATGATCATGTCCGTTTTTGTAAACAGCCCCATTACACGCCGATCATGGTCAAGTACGATTCCTGTACCCACCTTACTGTCTTTGACGATCTCCCCAATGTCTTCATAAGGAGTGTCAAAGGGCAGGGCCACGGCATCCCGTTTCATACAGGAACGGATTGGAGTCTCCAGGGAAAGACCATCAAGTAAAATCTGGTAGAGAATCGGACGGGTGAAGACTCCTATCAATCGCTGTGATTCATCTGTGACAGGAATGATCTCGAATTTGCTTTCCTTCATGTATCGGATCGCCGTTCGCAAACTGTCTGACGGCAGCAGACACGAGCGAATCGGGGACATTATGTCTTTTAGAATCATCAGGATCCCCCCCTGAATCTATTCTACTATACCCCAGGAGCAACGGTAGGAACCAATTCAATTTCGTCCTCCGGTTTAAATAAAAACACCCTCCTGTTTATCGAGGGTGCAATCAGAACGTTAACTTATAAGCTTATTTTCTACTCTGCGAATTTCCCGAATGCATCGAATGCCTAAAATTCCGCTCCCTTTCTCCATCTCCAGATTTGCAATCAACTCCAACTCACGATAAGACGATGCTTCTAATTCGATTTGATTAAGGCCGGTTAAAGTAAAGTATTCAACAATAAACTTCATCCATTATCACCTCATAGGAGTTGAATGATGCACTGCCATTAACTTTATAACCATTTTAAAATCGGGTTGGAGTCCTGTAAACAAATGTTTTCCGTGTTTTTCTGTCAAGTTTCGACAAACAAAAGAGCCTAACCCGACGATTCCGTAGCAGGTTAAGCCCTTGAGAAAAATATGTAATGAACCATTACATATGAATTATATTTTAGAATCCGACAAATTTCAACAAAAATGTACTCCGTTTGAAGGTTGAATGTAAGATTCACTCTACCGTCAAGCTTTTCGCGAGATTACGCGGACGATCTACGTCGTGCCCTCGAACCGTTCCGGAATAATAAGCCAGAAGCTGGAGAGGAATAGCAGCCAAGATGGGCATTAACAACGGGTGGGTCGAAGGGATAAACAGCACCTGATCCACCACTTCTCCTATCAGATCGTCACCGATTGTAGAAATTCCTACGACAAAGGCCCCTCTTGCCTTGACTTCTTTTATATTGCTGATCAATTTATCCAAAACCGATTCCTGTGTGGCCAATGCTATTACGGGTACTCCCGGGGTGATCAGGGCCATCGTCCCATGTTTCATTTCGCCGGCAGCATAAGCATCGGCATGAATATAGGCTACTTCTTGGAGTTTCAAGGCACCCTCCAGAGCCAGAACGTAATCCAACCCGCGTCCGATAAGGAAAAGATGATCCTGATCATAGGTGATTTGGGCGAACTGATCGATTGCTTCTTGTGTCATGATCAATGTGGATTCCACATCCCCGGGTAGGCACTCCAGCGAATCCACGAGACTGCGGATATGACTTGTTCCTGGTCCGTCTCCCTTTTTTGCAAGCCAGATGGATAATAGAATCAGAGCCACAATCTGGGAGGTGTAGGCTTTGGTAGATGCCACAGCCAATTCAGGACCCGCCTTGGTATAAATGGTGCTGTCTGCTTTACGGGCGATGGAACTCCCCGCTGTATTTGTAATGGCAATAACCGGGCAACCGGATTGTTTGGCTTGTCTAAGGGCGGAAAGAGTATCCGCCGTTTCACCGGATTGACTCAAAACGATCACCAGGCTGGGTTCGTTTGAAGGTTGATGATTGTATGTAAACTCTGAGGAAAAAGTGGCTTCTACCGGAATACCAAGAAATTGTTCGATTACTTTTTTACCCAGCAGTCCGGAATGATACGAGGTGCCGCTTGCCACGATGTATATTTTTCTTAACCTCTTAACCGATTCTTCGTCCCAAATCGATTCCAGCTCCGGAAGGTTCACTCCGTGGGGAGTCAATCGTCCGAGGAGCGTTTCTTCTATCGCCTTGGGTTGTTCGAATATTTCCTTCATCATGTAATGCTGATACTCATTCAGTATTACATCCTGTACGTTCCATTCAACCACAATTCTCTCAGGTTCCAGGACATCTCCATTGAAATTTTTCACTACAACTTTTTCCGGAGATAGAATCACGATTTCTCCATTTTTGATCGGATGAATCTCCCGAGTATACGATAGAATTGCAGGAATGTCTGAGGCGAGAAAAGCCTCTTCTTTCCCAAATCCCAGAACAAGGGGGTTATCCTGCGAAACGCCAATGATCGTGTTAGGCTGTTCACGACTTACTATGGCCAAGGCAAACGATCCCTTTAACATAGGGAGAACCTTCAGCACTGTTGTTTCAAAATTACCAGTGTCGTATTCCTCAAGTAAATGGGGTATTACTTCGGTGTCGGTATCCGTTATAAAGGAATGTCCCTTTTGACTCAAACTTCTCCTCAATTGTGCGTAGTTTTCAATGATTCCGTTGTGAACCACGAAAAACCGGTCACTGCATCCGGACAAAGGATGGGAATTCGTAACAGAGGGAATTCCGTGAGTGGCCCAACGGGTGTGTCCAATCCCAAGGGTACCTTGGAGGATGGGGTCATCTCCCAATAAGGATCGTAAATTCTTAACTCGGCCTACTGTTTTCTTAACCTCAATGTCGTAAAAGTTGGAAATCGCAACTCCTGCGGAGTCATAACCTCGATAATCCAGTTTCTCCAAACAATCCAGAAGAATGGGAAGTGCGTTCCGTTTTCCCAAAAAACCGACGATACCGCTCATCGCCTTCCCCCCGTTCAACTGTTCTCTTGCACCGTTTTATTATAACGAATTCACTGTAAATCAGCCAGTTAATTGCAACATAACATTGTTGCGTTTTTAAACCGAAAAAAAGGACAAGTAAAGGAAAAACAATTTCCCTTTCCCCTGCCCCGTTTCAAGATTCATGGAGATGGATTCTGCCCGGACAATTATTGACCGGCAGACTCTTCTTTCGGACGTGTAAAGAAGAAAATGAAAACAGCAAGAAAAGCGGCGATATAAAAAACAGTGCCTTTCGGCGGTCTGATGGAAGGGGTGTCTGGCAAAGCCATATTGCACACGTTCCTTATCATTTCAGTTTATGAATCCCACACTTGCGAAACACTTCCTTGCGAAAGTCAGTTATAAACCTCCGTGTGGTTGGGATATACGCTTCTGTCTTCTCGCGTCCAAAAATAGGACCGCTGACCACGATGGTAAACCCGCCGGATGTAAGTAAGGTTCCAACAACGTTGATCTCCCCGATGATTAAAAGCAGCGCGGTTAGAACATCCACGAAGTCAAGGACAAGGTTGGCGCTTGGAGCTTCTTCAACCGCTTCAGAACGTTTTCCACCTGTAACAGGGCCGGCCAGTGAAAGAGAAAAGCTCGCTCCGGTAGTGAAAAAAACTCCTCGAATGGTGATTTGGCCGGTTAACAGTAATGCCGCTGTGATCAGATCGAGCATCAGATAAACGGACTCAACGATCTTTTGAGGCTGGCTCTTTCCCCCTTCATTCATGGTATCACCTCAATCGTAAAAGGAACCTAACGATACTACATTAAATGTTTACCTTAAAGGAATTGGAACGGCTAACCATGAAAAAATGGGCTCGTGCCCGCCTGCCAGGTCATGAACCGTTAAGACGATAGCCTAGAACCGACTTTACAGCCTCTTTTATTTCTTTGTAGCCCGTGCATCTGCAGATATTGGACTGCAGCCATTCTTCGATGACATCATCGCTTGCATCCGGATGGATGTTGATCAGCGCAAAGCTGTTCATTATAAATCCGGGCGTACAATACCCGCATTGAAAAGCATTTTTTTCAATAAATGCTTTTTGAATGGGTGTATTGTTAAGACCTTCAATTGTCGTTATCTGATTTCCCGGTGCCTCAACGGCCAGCATAATACAAGATTTAACGGGCCAACCGTTTACCAGTACAGTGCACGCACCGCAATCGCCATTCAAACACCCTGGTTTCGCACCGGTGAGTCCAAGCTGTTCCCGCAGAACATATAGCAGAGTATCTGCCGTTCTGGCGGTCACATTTCTGGTTTCGCCGTTAACCTCAAGAACGATTGCAAATTTTGTTGTCACTCCCTCACCCCTTCCAGCGTTTCTAAAATCTCGAACAATGTATTTTTCAGAACAAACTCCCTGTATTCGGATGAACCTCGTATATCGTCTATTATGGGAGCGGGCAAATGGCTGATTGCCCGATCGATCCGGATCTCTAAAGGAAGATTCTCATTATTCAAATCGTCTTCCATCTCGAGTGATCGAAACGGGAAAGCACACACTCCACTGAATGCCGCCCGGATCCGATTCTCTTTTTTCAGAGCAGCAATCGTAACCAGGGGATAATCGATTTTCTCCAACTTCCTCTTCTTCACACTGACATAAGGCAACTCGGCATAACTTCGATCTGTTCGTACCTGAACAAAAAATTCCCCTTTTTCCAATTGCAATTCCCGAATGAAGACGGAATTGATCGGCATCACTTTGATACCTTTGGTACCTGCTAGAACAACTTCGCTGTCAGACAATAAAAACGGCAGTACCGCTTCTCTGTAAATAATGGAGCCGCAGATGTTTCCCCCCAGTGTAATCTTGTTGCGTGCCGTATGATCTGCCGCCCTTCCGGCGGTTTCCGTAAGCAGAGGAAACACATTCGCTTCCGAAAGATGAGTCAGTGTTAATGCAGTTCCGATGGTAAGCTGATTCTTTCGAATCTGAAGTGCGTTGCATTCGGGAATCCCTTTTATATCAATGACCGCTTTAGTAAACAGGAGGTTTAATCGAGCCATTGTAATGATCTCTGTGCCGCCGGAATAATAGATGGGCTTTTTTCCTTGCAGGCTTAACTGTTGAAATAATCTTACCGCCTCTAGTATGGAAGAGGGTTTGTAATATTCAAAATCAAATGAGATCATGGTTATCTCCCTTTTTCTTTCTCCAAATATACTCAGGGATTAACGGCAATTGATTCAGATCCGCTTGAGCTGCTATCGACAGGCTGTTTGCCAGTGCCGCCGGCATCCCGATCACCCCATGTTCTCCAATTCCTCGTGCGCCATAGGGAGCATCCACGTGGGGAGTTTCCACAAAATCGACTAAGTATTCGGGATTTTGTCCGTAGTGGATCACTTTATAGCTGCGAAACTGAGTATTTTGGACTCTGCCCAGATCATCGAACAAAAAAGATTCTCTGCTTGCAAAACTCAACCCCATGCTCATTCCGCCCATGATCTGTCCTTCCGCAAGTTTCGGATTCAGAACCTTTCCCGCGTCAATGACAGAGACCGCCTTTAAAATCTTGTAGGTATATTCTTTCGTATCCAACTCCACTTCCACTGCCTGGGCTCCCACGGTCCATTCGGGGCCCGGTACCCCTTTCCCCGTATCCGGGTCAAGAAAAGTTGTATGTCTGATTATATAACTCCCCCGTCCGATGACTTCCCTCCCGATTGTAATCCCGTCGGGATATTTGTAACCATGGGCGATGTCTTTGATCGCGATTCCAATGTTGGGATTGGCCCTTACAAATACCCTTCCACCTGCAACTTCCAAATCTTCGGGTGAGCATCTTAATACAGCGGCAGCTATATTACGCAGCTGGACAATAGCATCTTCAGCGGCATGCAGCACAGCCCTCCCCGCCATGAAAGTGCCCCGGCTGGCCACAGTTTTCCAATGTTCGGGAGAAACTTCCGTATCCACTTCCATCTTCACATGGATTTGGTTCACATCCACTTTCATTCTTTCAGATAATATTTGTGCCAGTACCGTTCTGGTGCCCGTACCAATCTCGACCACTCCGCAATTTAAGTTCATGCTGCCGTCACGGTTAAAGGTAAGAACGGCTCCCGATCCGGCATCCGTATCGATGGTGGACGTTTTCCAGAAACAGCTGACTCCTTTTGCCCTTACTTTGTGGGGGCCGATTTCAATTCTTTCCCCTTCATCCCATTGGATTAATTCTTTTAATCTCTCGATGCATTCGGGCAGATTTCCTACATTGCTGGCATCAAGAAGCGCTTGAGTCGGTGTGGTATCACCCGGAGCTATTGCATTCTTCAATCTCAATTCCAAACGATCCATACCGAGTTTATGTGCCAAAATATCCAGGGTTCTTTCCACGGCAAAGGTAAGCTCCGGATGGCCAAATCCCCTGAAGGGCGTTGCATATGGATGGTTGGTATACATGCATAACGAATCGCACCACACATTTTCGATACTGTAAGGACCTGTGCAGTCCACAGCCCCGGCTCTGCTTACATCGATCGCTTTATCTCCATATGCGCCGCCGTCAAACAAAAAGAGGATCTCGGCAGCTTTTAGCCTTCCTGCTGCGGTACATCCAAGCCTGACTTTTGCATCCAATCCGATGTGAACCGGGGAAGTGATAAAATCCTCTTCCCTTGAGTTCACAAGTTTGACGGACCGGCCACCGACGGCTTTTGAAGCCAAATAAACGAGCAGTTCGAGTTGTACGGGAGCCTTGCCGCCATATGCACCTCCGACTAACGGAGCTGTTACATTGATTTTTTTCTGCTCAACCTGGAAGAATTCACTGATCAATCTTTTTACCATAAAAGGGGATTGCGTGGAGGACTCAATTCTGATCTGTCCATCGGGTAAAATTTCCGCAATCGCGCACCTGGTTTCCATTGCAGCGTGATCGGAAGGAGGAAAAGAAAAAAAGGCTTCCACAATTACCCCGCTTTCCATCCATCCTTTCGCCATATCGCCTTTTCGTATTTTTGTACGGTGTGCTATGTTGGTGCCGGGTTCCGGATACACTTCTCTGGTCCGTTCGTAGCTCGCCAGATTTTCATGGATTATAGGTGCATCGCTCCTGATGGCAACGCTTGGAGAGTTGACAACCGGCAGCGGTTCATACTCCACTCTTATCACATCGGCGCCTGCCTTGGCTTGATATTCACTGTCGGCAACTACGACCGCCACCGTTTCACCGTGATACCTGACTTTATCTACTGCAATAGGGTATCTGTCCCTGATTTCTTCTCCGGTAAGAACCGGGCAATCCTGTCCTGTAATTACGGCTCGCACGCCGGGTACTTTCCAAGCCTCGTCGGTAGAAATGGATTTGATTCTTGCATGGGCATAGGGGCTTGTCGCCATCTTTGCATGTAACATTCCGGCTGTTATTCGATCATAGGTATATTTAGCCGCTCCCGTAACTTTATCCAAAGCTTCCTTTCTTGGAACACTTCGGCCTATTCCTATGAAACTCTTCATTCCCCCTGATCACTCCTTTATTTGACTATTCGTTGAGTGCCATAAATGAAATCTCCATACTACCCACATGAACAGAATATAGCCGAACAAGGAATATGCATATCTCCAGTCATTGCCGTGAACAAACCACCCTAGCTTTTCCGCAATCCGTTCCACAAGCGGCATTAAAATTCCAATTGAAAGGACAACCATCGCACGCTGTGTTGTCTTTAATTTCTTTGCGTAATAAACAAAGAAAGCTGTCATAATGGGCAGCAGGAACAATGTAAACGCAATATTGATTTTAAAAGTATCCGGAAAAGGTCTGACAGGAAAAGAATAGATCTTTTTTTCTACCAGAATGAGGTCCGCATACGTTCCCAACCAGGATGAAAATATCATCGTTGGCACATAGGATCGGATGGCATTCCCCGCATTAAATTTTGGGATGAAAGATCTTTTCTTGGGCCAAAATGGCAAGTTCGATTTTTTCCAATGTTTTGCAATATGCATTGACAATCTCACCATCCACTTCTTCCTTTAGGGGAATCAAATAATACAGGATTCTCCAATCTTCAAACCAATCGCCCCTGTCGGCTTCCTCATGCGGAACATCCTTCCAGGCATGAACCAAAGCAGGACTGTATAATCGTCTTGCCCCGGGCCTTAGTTTGCAATTTTCCGTACGCTGCTTGTAAGAGATTCCTGGCAATGTCTCGTTTACAGTGTTAAACAAATGCGGCCAATAATCCTTTCGAGAGCCTGTATGTGGATGCTTTGCTGCCCACTTCAAAACGCTTTGTAAAACAGCAGGGCGATTAAACAACAGTGCATACAACCGTTTTCCCAATAAAATCCGTTCATGAAGAGAAGCGAAATGATGAATCGTTGTACCGATAAGATCCGGTGGTTCCTCCCTGCCGTTTCCATCTTGTTGATACCGAGGGAATATGATTTGGTTAAGGCTCAAAACATCCTGGAGTTGAAACTCCACCGTTTTCAAAACTGTTTTTTGATAGAAAGGGTTTTGAATCACCCTCTGTTCCAAATAGCTTTGTTCATTTATTACAAGTGCAATTGCTAATCGATAACAGTCTTGATAGTTCCAAAAATGGTTCCATATCGTCAGCATAAAGACCGAGACATGAAAATAGGGCAACAGATAAAACAGATTTGCTTTTCTTTTAAGGCTCTCCTCATACAATAAAAGCTGCGGATACACATCCTGAAAGATCAACCAATTTCCACGTTCCAAAAAATTGAAATACTCCTGTTGTTCCTTTTTCGAAAGCAATCTGGTAAGCAGCTCTCCCTTTAAATCGGTCATGTTCCAACCGCCGTTCCTGGAGACCATATGCCCTAAAAATGCCCAGTGGATCTCGGGGTGACGACAGTAAAAATCATAATACGCCATCGTTCGGGTAACGTTGTTTCTATTTTTTTGGCGAGTTCGTTCTATGATTTGTTTAATTAATTTCCCATCTGCCGAAGGCAACTCTGTAATGTCAGCAATCAGTTCCTTCGAACCCTTACTGTTCTTTACTAATTCTTTCTTGATCGGGAGAAGGGGTTGAATCTGACTCTGTTTAAATTCCTCCCATTTCTTTTTGATGGTTGTGATTCTCATGCTATCTTTCCTCCGGCAGGACACTAGTGGAGAACAGGAGTGATGGGTAAGAGATTTTGCTCTTTTTGTTTTTAAGTGTATGTGTTTGATTTCGGTTTATGGCTTCAGACATAATTCCCTGCCAAAACACAAAGAAACTGGACGACAATATCGTCCAGCTTCTAACAACCATCCTTGTTCTACCGGTTTACTTTTTTGATATAGAGCCGCATCCCTTGGACTAGTGTATGGTCATAACGAACCTAATGACCAGTGGGATCGACTGCATAGATCTCATTTCTTTCCAAGAACTTGATCAGATCCGGGTCACGCTGCAACAAATAGGCTCGGACGGCATGCTCGACCTGTGTATGTAACGGCAGATTGACAGCCATTTCATCTACGAATACAGTTACCTGACTCATAGTCGTGATTCCCCCTTCTAATCGGAAAGATGAGTGACCGCTACTCCCCATTATGGACCTTTCGGTGTGTCTTGCTTGGAACAAAATATCAGGTTCGTCCTCGTTTTTGTTATTCCAGCTTCCCTAATTTCATTTATATGTATTTTACACCTATATGTTTTTTGTCTATCCGCAGAACTTGCAGAGCGGCGCGCTGGCCGGATTGCACAGCTCCTTCCATGTACAGTCGCCACTCAGTGGCCGTCTCTGTTCCTGCCCAATGAATCGGCCCGGCAGATTGAGTAAGGGCTGCCCCGAATTGAGCGATGATCCCAGGCGAAAAACGTGCAGCAAAACCATCTCCAATAAATGGATCTTTCAACCAATTTTTCCATAAATCGCAAGATGGGTTCTCGCTTGTGGGCTAAACAATTCCACGAGGTCATTGATAACTTTATTGCGACGGGCTACAAGGTCCATTGCAGACAGTTTCCGGCCAAATTTTCCACCTGAAAATGCCGTTAATATACCAATTTTTGTATCTGGAGGCGTACTGTCAATCGTGTATCGAATCAAGCCCTGGTCGTAGTAGGAAATTCCGTTTAGACCTTCTGCCCGCCAAAAGGGCTTTTCATAAATTACATTAAATTTAATCACTATAGATTGCGGGAGCCTTTGTGTCAATTGAGCACGCGATGCAAGAAGCGGCGGATCGTATCCGATGCGATCCGCTAGTATGAGAGGAACCGCAACAATGACATGTTTTGTTTTCCAAACCCCTGTATTATCTGCTCCGTCAGTATTGACAACAATTCGTTTCACAGGTGTGTTCAATTTCACTTTTTCTCCCAACCTCTCAGCCATGCGGCGAGGGATGGAGTGGGCGCCATCGATAAACCATTCTTCTTCTCCATGCAGGACATTCTCCAACGAACCGGCTGTCTTGATGCACCATAGCATATCCAACAGAGAAATCTCATCCAAGTCGACACAAGCCATGGCTTCCGCCCACAAACGATAGAAATTTCGCGCTGATTGGGTAAGCAAGGCTTCTTCAGTCCATCTATCGATCGTGAACTGGTCCAAATTGTGGGCCAGAGCGGAGTTCCAAGGCTCCTCTTGCGGCAGCCGCCCCACCCACTGATCAATCTTATTTTTCGCCTGAATGAGATCGACAACAGCTTTAAATGAGAGGGGAGGAATTTCTTTTAACGTGATTTTTGGCTTTCCATTCAAATGATAGATCGTTCTGCCAGATCGATACGTCGGGGCAGTCTTGAGTCCGAATTGTTTTGCATAGGCATGCATTCTTTGATGATGGGAACAAATCCACTGCGCACCCAAATCAACAGTAACTCCCAGTTCGGTCGTAACACTTTGAATCCGGCCACCTACCTGATCACGGGCTTCCAAAACAACGAAATTGTGATTGTGTCTATTAATTTCCCACGCTGCGGTTAATCCCGCAATCCCTGCTCCAACGACAACTACATCAACTTTGTCTTTTCCAACCATGGTTTATTCCTCCCAGAGATAGATCGGAAAACACTCGGACCGATTATTTGGTGTTTTTGACAAGATATTCTCGCAACTGCTGTTCAATCACTCGGTACTCCACGTATGGAGCGTCTGTTTTGCTATATAAAAGCATGAAACATTGGTCTTCTGAATAATCGGGGTGGACCTCCCGAATCATTCGAAATAACCTTTGCCTTCCCTCTTCACTTAAAAGCACATGCTTTTTTGCCATTCAAATTCCCCGCCTTGCCACATTGAGAATCCATCCGGGCTTCTGGTAGGATTCCCATCAGTTGAACTAAAAGAAGCCCCAAACGGAAGGGCTTCTTCTTCATACAATATATTCTGAATAAGGTGAAAAAATCCTTCCGGTCCGGCACCCCGTCAAAGAGATCCCCGATCTTAGCTTGCGGTCATTAGACATTCGCTTCGTACACATATGTGTCCGGATGCTGTCCGGTGATGAACGGGCTCGGTTCCCCGAACGCGTAGATATGCAAGAGGTGCATCGCCCTGGTACACGCGGTGTAGAACAGCTTTCGTTCGTTCTCATGGACGTATTGCTCCTTGGAGACGTTGTAGATTATGACGGCGTCGAATTCCACACCTTTTGCAAGATCCGCGGGGATGACGAGAGTCCCTTTCTCGAACGCTGACGTGTGCTTCGTGATCAATCGCACCGGCTGTTTTACGTTTAGCGCTTCATAGGCCTCAGCGCTTTCACTAGCCGTTTTGCAGATGACCGCAATCGATTCATAGCCGTCCGCTCGAAGCTCTTCGATGTCGGCGGCGATCCTCTCGTTTAAATCGTCGCGATCCGCCACAACAGTTACCTTTGGCTTCTCGCCTCTCCGATTAAACGGCTCGATTGCTCCCCCCCGGAACCATTCCGCGTGTAAACTCTACGATTTCGCGGATTGAGCGGTAGCTCCGTGTTAAGCGAATCAGTTCAGTCTGTTTCGGTCCGTACAGTTCACCGATCGGTTCCAATTCGTTTAAAACTGAAGCATGAGCGAAGATCGACTGGTTCAGGTCACCGAGTGCCGTCATTCTACAGCGCGGGAAAAGCCGCTTTAGAAACTCCAGTTGGAACGGCGAATAGTCCTGCGCTTCGTCCACAATGACGTGGCGGACTGAATTATTGGTTTCAAACCCCTGCACCAGTTCCCGCAGGTACAAAAAGGGCGTCGCATCTTCATAGGAAATCTCCGACCGTTCCAGCTTCTCAATTGTCTGTCGGCAGATCTCCGGCCAATACTCGGGAATACCCGCCTCCCCTGCAATGCGGGCAAACAGTTGTTGATCCGAAAACAACTGCTTGTATAATGCCGTCACATCAACGAAACGGAGCCGTTTGATTCGTTTACGCAACGGCTTCAGCCGTTCGGCCACGACCATCCGGTCAAGGATTTCCTGCTCTTTTTCGAAGTCATCGAATGTAACGCCCTTGCCCTTTTGCATACTGCGCAACCGCGTGTAGGCACGCTGGTAGTCTTCCGGATCGAGCAGATTGACCTCCTCCTCGACCCATGCCTCATGCCGTTCTGTTTCCTCGAAAGCTGCAAGCTCCTCCAATAACCAATCCCGTAATAGAACGATGCGATTAAGCAAACGGATTGCCGGATCGAATGCATAGAATCGTTCTTTGATCCTGCTCGATGGGATAATCTCACGTCCTCGGAACTTGACCGACTTAAAGATCATTCCCTCTTGCTCGAGCACGTCCTTATAGGTATGAATCGCCTTTAGATAATCGGCTGACGACTTGTAGCGGATTCCGCTGAGTCTTGCCGCATAGCCAGGGGCATTTGCGGACGTCAGAACGTATTCGATCTGGGTGAACGGATCCTCCAGCTCAAATTCCCTCCCAAGCCGGTGCTCCAAATATTCCTGGAAAGTTGTCTGCTGCATGTTCTCTTCGCCAAGCTCGGGGAGAACCGTTGAGACATAGCTGTTGAAAAGCGGATTTGGCGAGAACAGCACCATCTGGTCAGCCTGGAGTGTTTCCCGATATTTGTACAGCAGATAGGCAACCCTCTGCAGTGCGGCCGAAGTTTTGCCGCTTCCCGCTGCACCCTGGACGATCAGCATACGGCTGCGGTCGTTGCGGATGATCTGGTTCTGTTCCTTCTAGATTGTCGCCACGATGCTCCTCATCTGTGCGTCGGAACTGCGGCTCAGCACCTGCTGAAGCAGCTCGTCACCGATCGTGACGCCGGTATCAAACATCAGACGAATCCTCCCATCGCGGATCACATACTGCCGCTTTAATGACAGCGTACCCGAAATTCTTCCGCCGGGTGTCTCATACTCAGCCGGTCCAGGCGGGTAGTCGTAGTATAGACTGGATACCGGGGCCCGCCAGTCGTATACCAGAAAAGTATCGTTGTCCTCGTCCAGAAAAGAGGCAATACCCAGGTAGATTCGCTCAGCTTCTCGTGCACCGTCTTCCGTAAAATCGATTCGGCCGAAATAGGGTGTCTGAATCAATCGAGTCAGTTTGTTGAGCTCTTCAACGGAGTGGCGGTGTCTGCGTTCTCTCTCGGAGAGCACTTCTGCCTGCTGTTTCATGCTGAAATACGTCTCCGTGACATCGTCCGGGTTGCTCAAATTCACGGTCACATCGTCCCAGAAATGTTTTCGGATGGCTACGACGTCCATTTTAACCTTTCCGATTTCCCCCTCCAGCCGTTCGATCCGTTTTCCGATTTTCCCGGTGACCATATTCACGCGTTGCTGCTCTACACGCCAATCATTTTCCGTAATGCTCACAAAATTGCCCCCCTGTCCTGTATATAACGATGGAATAAACTCATAAAATAAGTACATGTTTGACACACAAAATAAATTTGTGATATAATATAATAGGGATATTGTTTGTGTAACTGAATGCTGTTGATGCCGCACCATTAGTCATTGTACCAACCGCAACTCCTGAAATCAAGAAGGACGTCGAAAGACGTTTTTTTTATCGTAATGGAAAGTATATCTTTTTTTGGCCTAAAAGTTCGATTTCATTGGACGTTGCTGCTGCCTCCCCGTTTGAAGAATAACGGATTTTCGATCCGGTATTTCACTATCCGACGGCTGGATTTTGAAAATAAAGGATTCGCAGGTACTTATTCGACACTTTTTATACCTCTTTGGCGCTCAAGCGGCGGAATAAGAGCTTAAAAACTGTTATTTCAAAAATCACTACCAAAAATGTCATAATAAATACCTGAAAGTCCGCTATTTCCCGCGGACGAGTCATTTTCCCAAACAACCGACCGAGACTCCGGAACTGGGTCCGACCCAGTAACAGGTCCAATAGAATGCCGCCTTCGGCAGCTTTTTTAATGAATAAAAAATCCTCCAATTAGCGGAGGATTGCTGCTGCTTGAACAAGCCCATTTAACCACTGAATGACATCCCGGTAAACTTCTTCTTTGTTAATTTCGTTTAACATTTCGTGCCTACCGTCTTTGTAAAACCTCTACGTAATATTCTTGATGCCTGCTTTTTCGAAGTTGCGGTACGTTTTCAGGAGGCAATCACGAGACCTCCCCTTCTTCCAAATTCATGTTTACTTTCTCCTTCCCCTCATTCGGGATGCGAATTTGGTTCCCCCTTTTGCTTCATCATGTGAATGCCCGCAAGAAAGGTATCGATCAGCAAACGAAAGCTCACATCAAGGTTGAGCGGAAGTCCGAATCCCCCTATCTGCTCGAGCGAAGCGAAGCCATGCAATATGCTGCGCAGTCCGCGCGTGGCATGAAGTGCCGCTTCGTTTTCCAGGCCGTAAGCATTCAGCACGCGGACTGCCAGATCGACGATTTTGCTTCCCGCTCGTTGAATGTCGGGATCCCGCGGATCAGGGGCTCTAAGGGTTGCTTCGTACAGTCCGGGATGGGCTCGTACAAATGCCACATATTCTTCACCCAGGGCTCGCACCGCATCATCACCGGATCGCCCGATGGCCGCTCGTGTCAAGACGTTGTGAAGCTGTTCGAGACCGTGGATGGCCAGCTTTTTTCGTAATCCCTGCAATCCGTCGACATGGTTGTACAGCGAAGGGGAACGAATCTTGAGTTTTTTGGCCAATGAGGCCAATGTCACTTCATCGATACCATGTGTATCGGCAATTTCCGTGGCGGCTTTTAAAATGGTATTCATCTCAAGCCCCATTCTCGGAGACATGTTAGCTCCTCCCTTGCTGTTGGGTGTGTTCAAGATTCTGTTCCGCTTCCGCAATGACCCTATCAATAGCATCTCCCGGTTGTTTCAGCATTCGTCCATGCCCCGTTGCAAGTAATGATGGATGGTACCCTTGCAGCTTGCGGGCACTCTCCAGCGCCACCTGCTTATTCCATGTCGCCATTGCGGGGAATGGAAACCACGGCCGAATTTGTCCCGCTACCGCAATACCGCCCCTTGTTTGAACCGCGTCACCGGCAATTAAAGCTTTGTTGCGGGTGTCGAGAAATGCAAACGAGCCTGGCGTATGTCCCGGTGCAGCCACAGCCAGCAGCGAACCGATCTGATCTCCCTCTTGAAGCAGCACGTCCGGCCGCGTCTTAAGTTTTTTGGGGACTCCGCCACGTATTGGGGTATTCGGTTCGTTCGAGTCCAGCGTGCGGTCTCCGGCCATTAACCGGGCATCCCTGCTGGAAATATGGACAGGGACATCAGGCAGAACTTGTTTAAGGGCATCGAGTGCCCCTACATGATCGCCATGGGCATGGGTTAGAATGATTCGGGTAATCGGTTTTCCGATTCTGCTTGCCGCCTGGAGAATTCCCTTCGAGCTGTAGGGCAGCGCAGCATCTACGAGAGTCAAACCTTCGTCTTCCTCCACCAAATAACAATTGACGGGAAAAAAACGCGGCAGAAACGCCAATTGGTAAACGGTCTTTTCGCGAATGAGTTGCAATGGGAAAATCCCCTCCCCCCAAAACTAATCATGTTAGTTTTATTATAACTAACGTTATTAGTTTTTCAAGCCTGATTTTTCCTTTCCGCCTATTAGTCGTAATTTTCTGCCTCCATTAACAAAAGGTTCGATTTTTCTCCGAGAAATCAGGTGCTCGTTACTTGTTTTGTAACAATTTAGCCTAGATACTGTAACAATTTTGTGGGTAGAGGTGTGTTATGATTTCATACAGAATCAAACAGTTCTCTGCCGCCGATTAACACTTTACTTATGAATTTGGCAGCAGATCACATACCAAATGAAATTGAAATTGTGAATTTTTTCACAAAATTAATTATCTATTTAAAGGGGTAGAGAGGATGAAAAAGTGGTTGATTTCCCTTTTGGCAATGTCATCCGCATTGCTAAGTGGATGCCAAACGAACATGGTAGTCTTTGAACCACAAGGGCCTGTAGCAAGAAGTATTATGGAACTGATTAACTGGTCATTATTATGGATGTTATTGGTGGTTGTAGTTGTATTGACTCTCTTTGGCTATATCGTCTGGAAATACAGAGAAAAGAAAGAAAACATGAACTATGAGCCCCCGGAGGAGCATGGCAGCACAACATTGGAAATCATTTGGACAGCGATCCCAATCTTAATTGTAACTGCATTGACGGTGCCAACTGTGAAAACTCTTTACGCTTTGGAAAATGTACCGGCTGGGTATGAGAGTAAAAAGCCGATCACAATTCATGTGACTTCAGCTGATTGGAAGTGGATTTTCAGTTATCCGGAACAAGGGATTGAAACTGTCAACTACGTGAATATTCCTGAGGATACACCAATTGATTTTAAGCTTACATCCGCGGGTACAATGCAATCCTTCTGGATACCCGCATTGGGCGGACAAAAGTATGCGATGAATAAGATGGAAACACAGTTGTACCTGGTTGCAGATAATCCTGGTTCCTATTTTGGAAGAAACACAAACTTCAATGGTAAAGGCTATGCTGAAATGGAGTTTGAAGTTCAGGTTAAAACAGAGAAAGACTTTGATGAATGGGTAAGTGAGGCAAAAAGTTCAGCTCCGAAACTGACTGAGCAGCAATATGAAGAATTGTTGAAGCCGACTCACTTAGGTCGTTTAACCTACTCTAACACACACTTGGCGTGGGTTGATCACTCTAAACCGGATTCTAAGTCATATACGAACCCTGAGCTGTACAGAGGTCACGGATACCCAGGTAAAATCTTCGAAGAAGAAGATAACTATAGAAGTCCAGATGCACAGAAAGATGCAGTACAGAATTTAGAGAACAAAGACGCACATCGGGGTGACACGCATGGGCATTAATTTGAAAGAGATGTTTTATTTTAATGATCCGTTGATTATTGGTTCTCAAATTGCAATCGTTTTAACGACAATTGGTATTGTCGCCGGAATCACCTATTTAAAAAAATGGAAGTGGCTCTGGACTGAGTGGCTGACCACTGTTGACCATAAAAAAATCGGTGTGATGTATATCATCTCGGGTGTTCTGATGTTCTTCCGCGGTGGTATGGACGGCCTTTTAATGAAAGCACAGACAGCCCGACCTGAGATGGGATTCTTGGATGCCCAGCACTATAATGAGATCTTTACAACCCACGGGGTTATCATGATCTTGTTTATGGCAATGCCGATGTTAATCGGTTTAATGAACGTAGCTGTCCCTCTCCAAATCGGTGCAAGAGACGTTGCGTTTCCACAATTGAATGCGTTAAGTTTTTGGTTGTTCTTTGCCGGGGCGATGCTCTTTAACATCTCGTTTGTAGTTGGTGGTTCTCCGGATGCGGGTTGGACGTATTATTTTCCGCTGGCCGGTAAAGAGTTTACACCGGGAATCGGTAATAACTATTACGCAGTTGCTTTACAGATTGCCGGTATCGGTACTCTCATGACAGGTATCAACTTTATCGTAACGATCTTGAAGATGAGAACAAAAGGCATGACTCTTATGCGTATGCCAATGTTCACGTGGACTACTTTTGTAACTTGTGTCATTATTGTCGCAGCATTTCCAATTTTAACCGTGGCTTTAGCAATGGCAACGTTTGACCGTCTCTATGGCACCCATTTCTTTACAGTTTCCAGCGGTGGTATGGATATGCTTTGGGCCAACCTCTTCTGGTTATGGGGGCATCCTGAAGTATATATCGTTGCTCTTCCTGCCTTTGGTATATTCTCAGAAGTTATTGCAACGTTCTCCCGAAAGACGTTATACGGCTATAAGTCAATGGTTTACTCGATTGTCGGTATCGCAGTTTTAAGTATGGTGGTCTGGGTTCACCATTTCTATACAATGGGAGCAGGTCCAGCAGTAAACTCGATTTTCTCAATCACCACGATGATGATTGCCGTACCAACCGGTGTTAAGATGTTTAACTGGTTGTTCACGATGAGAAAAGGCCGTATCAAGATGACTTCAGCAATGCTTTGGGCATTGGCATTCGTGCCTTGCTTCTTAATCGGTGGAGTGACTGGTGTAATGCTAGCGATGGGTGCAGCCGACTTCCAATACCACAATACTCTGTTCCTGGTCGCACACTTCCACTATGTACTCATTCCTGGCGTAGTGTTTGCGGTGTTTGCAGGTCTCTACTACTGGTGGCCAAAGATGTTCGGGCATATGCTTAATGAAAGACTTGGCAAATGGCACTTCTGGTTGTTTGTAATCGGGTTTAACTTGACATTTTTCCCAATGTTCTTCCTTGGTTTAAAAGGTGCAATCAGACGTTCCTATACGTTCTCTGCCGCATCAGGTTTTTCAGAACTGTTCTTGCTTTCAGCTGTCGGCGCGCTGATTCTTGCAGCAGGCTTTGCGGTATTCTGCTACAACATCTACTGGAGCGTTCGATATGCAGACAGAAACATCTCCAGCGACCCATGGGATGCAAGAACACTTGAATGGGCAACTGCTTCACCGGTTCAATATTATAACTTTGCTTACCTTCCAGAAGTGAAAACGTTAGATGCCTTCTGGTATATGAAGAAAAACAACATTGGAATCAAGCTCGATGAAAACCAAATTGAAGAAATTCACATGCCAAGCAACTCAGGGCTTCCATTTGTAATGTGTGCAGTATTTGGTATCGTTGGCTTCTTCCTCGTATTTGAATGGCATTTGGCTGCCGCGATCGCATCAATTGGTATTTTTGCAGGATTGATTGCACGGTCCTTTGACTATGATCATGGCTACCATATTCACAAAGAAGAAATTCTTGCTACAGAACGTGCTTGGAGGCAAGCAGAGGGAGAGGTGAATACTCGTGTCGGCTAAAGTGAACACGTCTTTACCTTTGGAATATCAAACAGAACAAAACCGCTTAAACATACTTGGTTTTTGGATATTTTTAGGTGCTGAAATCGTACTGTTCTCTACACTGTTCAGCGGTTATGGTGTTCTCGGTGAACGATATGCGGGCGGGCCTGTCCTTAAAGACATCATGGTGTTTAAAGATGTCATGATCCAAACGCTTCTTCTCTTGGTAAGCAGCTTCACTTGTGGCATTGCAATTTTTGAAATGCGCCGCAACAATCTTAAAGGGTTGTTAGCTTGGTTAGTTATCACGTTCATCCTTGGTGCAGGTTTCCTTTACATGGAGATTAATGAATTTATGCATTATGTCCATGCAGGAGCCACTATGCAAACAAGTGCTGCATTCTCAAGCTTCTTCCTTCTTCTGGGAACGCATGGTTTACACGTTACAATGGGTATTGGCTGGGGGACTATGATCATCATCCAGCTTTTAAAGAAAGGTTTAATTCCGGAAACTGCTCGTAAAACGTTCATTATCGGACTCTATTGGCACTTTCTGGACGTAGTATGGATCTTCATTTATACCTATGTGTATCTGAAAGCGATGGTGTCCTAAGATGGAAAAGAAAGCAAATGGATTTCCAATGGGTCATGTCTACGGTCTCGTATTGTCACTGCTGCTTACATTTCTGGCAGCAGGAGTAGTGTTAAAAACGGCTCTGTCATTTCCAGCAGTAATGGCGATTATTGGAACGTTAGCGATTCTTCAAGCCGCTCTTCAACTCTTCATGTTTATGCATGTTACTGAGGGGGAAGACGGAAAAACGAATCTTATCAATATTGTGTATGGAGTAGTTTGTGCGGTCATCATTGTAGCAGGTTCGGTGTGGGTACTCACATCCGGACACGCACATTAACGAAAAGGAATAGAAACGACAAATATCAATCCGGCACTTTATTGCCGGATTCTTTTACTTATAGCTTACCTCCTTTTATTACAAAGAGCTTATTGCTCATTTGGAACTTGTTGTTTAGCTTATTGCCATTGGTTTGGGATCTGGAATTTTTTGCAGGTTTTATCGGTTTACGCGTATTGACCTCACCCATAAGTGAAACGAACATGCCAAATCCGAAAATCAGCATTGAAGAAACAATGAGGCCAAGCCCAATATGTAATAAATACGCGTGGATAGGATCGGTTATAAAAAAACTGCTTCCAAAGATGCTTCCTCCTACAATCAATCCAGCGATCGTAACCCTTTTTATATGTAAAAGTAATTTTATGTGTCTCTTGCTCACTGCAATCTCCCCCCGAAAAATAAAGTTATCATCGTTTCTGCACGTTCCAAAACAAATCCAGAACACAAACAAGTTTGCATCGAGTACTACCATGAATGAGAAAATTCGCATGATAACGCTATCAGGAAAGTGACTTTTGAGAATCAAAGCGTTAAGGGTTCCCAGGAACTCTGTTACGTATCACCTCGTTTCCATTATACGTTCACAAAATGTTCACAAATAAATTATAGCAACAATTCTGAATTATTTCCAGATGGTAAGGACTAGAAAACGAAACATGGTCAACATTGCATCAAGTTGCTTTTGCGGTGGGGTAAGTTGTTGGGCACCCTTAAGGTGCCCTTCTTTCGCTTTCCTTTAATAGTTTTTCAATTTCAGCTGATCCAAACTCTTAAATTCATATCCCTTTTGCCTCGCATCATCAATGATCTTCCCCAAAGCTTCTGCATTGTCCTTGGAAACCGAATGAAGCAAAATCACTGCACCGGGATGAAGTTGACCCATTACCTTCTCGTACGCATAAGTCCATCCCTTTTGGCGCCTGATATCCCAGTCTTTATAGGCGATCGACCAAAAAACATTGGTATATCCAAGTTCCTTACTCAAAGCAAGTGTCCGCTCACTAAAAATTCCTCTTGGTGTACGAAGAAAATGCATCTCTTTTTGCCCGGTGAGCTTCGCGACTTCCTGCTTGACTCTGTCCAATTCTTCTTTCAGTTTCTCGTTGGATATTCGGGTCACATCCGGGTGATTCCACGAGTGGTTGCCGATCAGATGACCTTCATCCACCATTCGTTTCAATAACTCAGGCTGATCTTTGATATATTGTCCCGTTACAAAGAAGATCGCTGGTACCTTTTTTTCCTTCAATATGTCCAGAATCTTTACGGTGTACCCGTTCTCATATCCATTGTCAAAGGTCAGATAAAGCTCTTTTTTCGAAGTATCCCCCAAAAAGATGGCACCATGCTTCTGCAAAGTCTCCTTAAATCCTTCTTGGTCAATTGAAGGAAGCTGTCCGTTCTTGCTTTTTTTAAAACCAAAATGATGAGCGGCATTCGAATCGGCTGCCATCGAATTTGCCGGCAGAGCAAAGCACAATAATGCGAAAATAAATATTGGAATGGCAAAACGTTTCACTCTTCTACTCGCTCCTTGGTGTTTTTGGTCTCCTTTGCCTTATGGCCACCAAGGGTAATATCCCACGAAGATCGAAAAGTTATTTTTGTTGCACAAAAAACGGCGCCAAGTGGCGCCGTTTTTCATGAGTCTCTACCTTGTTGCGGATAAGGCCTCCATTTGAACCCTCGGAGAGTTCAACATGTTTGTCCGACCACCAGATATTCCCTGCTCCAGAATGTTCTCGTTCCTAATTAGCGCTTTTATGTGGTATCCTCCTTACATAGAATAGTAGCTCGGAATTAGAGGCATGATTCTGAATAGAGTGAATGGAGGGAACGCTATGCCTATTAAAATACCCGATCATTTACCAGCGAGAGAAGTTCTGGAACGGGAAAATATTTTTGTGATGCAGGAAGACCGGGCGATTCACCAGGATATCCGCCCATTAAAAATATTGATTTTGAATCTGATGCCAAATAAGGAAGTCACTGAGGTTCAGCTGCTTCGGCTTCTCGGAAATACTCCGCTGCAGCTCGATATCAGCTTATTACGGATGCTGTCCCATGAATCAAAAAACACTTCAGAATCACATTTAACAAGCTTTTACAAAACGTTTGACGAGATCAAGCATCTCAATTATGACGGAATGATTATCACGGGTGCACCGGTGGAGCATTTGGAGTTTGAAGAGGTAACCTATTGGGAAGAACTGAAGGAGATTATGGAATGGACAAGAACCCATGTGACCTCTACGCTGCACATCTGTTGGGCGGCTCAAGCGGGTCTGTTTTATCATTATGGTGTCCCGAAATACCCGGTTGAGAAAAAAGTGTTCGGCATCTTCTCACATCGTGTGAATTGCAGCATCCCGCTTGTCCGGGGATTTGATGACCTTTTCTGGGCACCACACAGCCGACATACCGAAGTTAAACCGGAGGATATTCGAAAGGTGGAAGAACTTGAAATTATTTCCGAGTCGGATGAAGCTGGAGTCTACATTGTGGTTTCAAAAGACGGAAGGCAGATTTTTGTGACCGGTCATTCTGAATACGATCGTTATACTCTTCAAGAGGAGTACCAGCGGGATTTGGGGCGAGGGCTGGAAATCGAACTTCCCAAACACTATTTTCCGTCTGATGATCCTGACACGCCTCCTGTCTATAACTGGCGATCCCACGCCCATCTGCTCTTCTCCAACTTTTTAAATTACTACGTTTATCAAGTTACACCTTACGAATGGTAAAGAACACCCGGATTCGGGTGTTCTTTTTTTATTTTTGCATATCCCCCCAACTCTGTCCATATATTTTTATCGGTGAAATAGGAGTGGTGAAGATGGCTGGAGATCGAATTCTTGTGATCCTTATTATTGTCGGAATCATCGGGGAGGCAAAAATAGTTGCCATAGCCGCCAGTGTTTTGTTAATCATCAAACTGATGAAATTCCAGCGGTTTTTACCTACTTTGGAAAGACGCGGATTGGAACTTGGTTTGTTATTTTTGATGATTGCCATTTTAGTGCCGTTAGTGGACGGACAAGTTCAATCATTGGATCTTTTGGGGGCTTTGTCAACTGTTACGGGGATAGCTGCTTTATTGGGCGGAATCTTGGCTACATCTCTGAATGGCCCAGGTCTGACCATGCTCCGGATGGAACCCCAATTAATGGTTGGAATTATGTTAGGATCCATCATCGGAATTGTATTTTTAGACGGAATTCCGGTCGGGCCCTTGACAGCATCTGCAATTGTATTTGTGTTAATGAGGAGCTATCTTTGGATAAAAAGATAGTTTCCCTGAAATATTCATGGAATGACTCTGAATAGCTCATGAATCCAATAACATCAAAGGAGAATGGGCATATACGAAGTTCACTTAAAAAGTGAGTAAATCCATATGGAAAAAGAGCCTTATCTTTGGTAGTGTTAATGGCGACGAA
>NZ_JBHSHC010000089.1:0-1682 GCF_042652925.1 Effusibacillus consociatus | reverse complement strand
GTGGCTCCAATTCGTTAACAAAGTGGCTCTCACTGATTAACTCACTGGCCTTATGGCAGTGAAATATTCATTCAGTCCGCGCATCTTCGTCCGTCATATCTCCAAGGGACTGTTGAAACTCATTGTGCACCTCAAACTTCCGCCTGCCAACTTCCCAGACCTCACCGGGATCTGCGTAGCGGCCGTTCCGCCGGGTGGCTGTTTTTTCACCTTTCAGGACTCTTTGAATATCTTCTTCCTTTGTGATCATCCGATCAATTGAGCAGGTTTTCGGCGGCAGCTGATTCGTCATCTCACTTCGCTCCCTTCACATATTTGGCATCGAACAAGAACAGCTTCATCAGCAGATACAGCGACGGCACCAACAAGAACAGCCCGCCTATGAACGCCCAGATCAGAGCTTCTCCCATTACAGGGTTGGTGACACCGGAGTGAATCGTCACATAAGGATAGAGCAGATAAGGAAGATGCGACTTCCCGTATCCGAAAAATGCGCTGGCAAACTGCAGCATCACAAACACAAATGCAAGTCCGTATGATTTTCGTCTCATGATAAGACCAACCGCAAACAGGAAGACCGCCAGTGAGAGCGTAAAATACCAACTGTGATCCAACATCGAATTAAAATGGTCGAGATTATGATTGCGGAGCGATTTAATTGTTTGAAGAAAACTAGAAGCCCCTGTTCTGGGGGCTTTCGAGTCGTGATTACTTATTCTCTTTTGATTCCTTTGGTTTCGCTGTATCCACTTCTCCGTTTTTAATCGCTTTTTCGATTTCCTCCCGTTCGCCGGGTTTAGCCGGGTTTGTCTCGGGGGTCAGGTGCATGATTTCAGCAGAATTTGGATTTGAGGATTTTGCCAAAATCGGTACCGCAACAGCCGTCCCCACCAGAACAACCGATAGTGTACCAACAAGTAACTTCGTCTTCATAAAACCATTCCTCCTATAAGTTTGTTCTTGATTTATGTTCCCAAAAACGAGAAACCTGAACTGTTATTTAATCTCCTGAAATATTCACGGAACGACTTTGAACAAATCATGAATCCAATTAGATCAAGGAAAAACGGGGATATGGACGTTCACTTAAAAAGTGAGTAAATCCATATGGAAAAAGAGCCTTATCTTTGGTAGTGTTAATGGCGACGAAACCCAACACGTTCCCAAGGAGGCTCTTCAATGGCAAGTGTACAAGAGTTACGCTTGAACTTCAACCCCCGAATGAAAGTTAATTTTAAAGGTGGCGATTTGACTTCAGACACTGGTCTTCTTCTGTACAAAGAATTCGATCATAAAATCGGTCTCTCCGAAGCCGTGAAGCAATTCCTTGTCGTCGACGATCCTGTTCACCATCGGGATCATCCCAATGACGATGTCGTAGTCCAGAAAATCTATCAGCATGTGGCCGGCTATCATACTGACGATCATGCCGATGATTTATGCCATGAACCGCTTTTGACCGCTATGCTAGGGAAGCAGCGGTTGGCTTCGCAACCGACGATATCCCGATTCAATGAAAAGGCGACAATCGCTACCGCCAAGTCACTGGAAAAAGTGAATGAAGTACTGCAAGGTCGCGTGTACGCGATCGAACCTCGGGATCAGCTCGTGATGGACCTAGACTCTTCTGGCTTTGCCGCCTATGGCGATCAACATGGAGCGAACTACAACCATCACTACCA
>NZ_JBHSHC010000088.1:0-29753 GCF_042652925.1 Effusibacillus consociatus | reverse complement strand
TAGGCTTCATGAGAACGAGCAACAGGAATCATGAACATCACCCAAACCGTCTAGTAGTAGGCAATTAGATACCTCCATCGCGATTGTTGGGGTGATTTGAAAAAGTCAAGAGGAAAATTTGTTCGCACTCCTGTTTTGGGGGTGAAACAATAAATGGCCCTAGTCAAGAGACTAGAGCCTGTAAGGAAATTTTAATTCCGAGAGTCTTATTTTTGGATGAGGAGGTGATTTTTAATTACCTGAACAAAGAATCCTATTGGGCAAAAGGAATACCGAAAGAGATTGTACAAAAGTCGGTTGCCAATTCATCACTTTGCTTTGGAGTCTACAAGGGGCACCCGGATCAGGAAGAAGCCAAACAAATTGGGTTCGCAAGAGTAATTACCGATTTTGCCACTTTCGCTTATCTGGCTGATGTTTTTATTCTGGAACCTTATCGGGGGGAGGGTTGTCGAAATGGTTGATGAGTATAATCACGCAGCATCCGGAACTTCGGGTTCGTTCATTTTTATTGGCGACTGAAGACGCACACATTTTATACGAAAAATACGGTTTTAAGTATATAGATGATCTCAAGCGATACATGCGGCTGTACCGTCCGGAATTGGGACCGAAAAACTAAACTGGGGAGGGAGCCTGGGTGAACCAGGGCTGCAGATGTATATACCTAAATCATTTGAAGTGCAGGACAGGGAGAAGCTGGTCAACTTCATAAAAGAGAACAGTTTCGGAATTATGTTTGCCCAATTGAACGGACAGCCTTTTGCCACACATTTGCCGTTTTTGTTGGATGAAAACTCGGGTGACAATGGCATTTTATCCGGACATATGGCCAAGGCCAATCCCCATTGGAAAGAAATCCACAATCAACGAATTTTAGTTGTCTTTCAGGGACCTCATGCCTACATTTCTCCGACTTGGTACGGGGAACCCAACACGGTTCCGACGTGGAACTACGTGGCCGTTCATGTTTACGGGAAAATGGTGTTGATCCAAGACAAGGATTCCTTGAAAGAGATTATCCGGGATTCAGTGCAATTTTATGAACCGTCCTCGTCGATTGTAGATCGTCTGGACGAAGAATTTTTTGACAATCTGTTAAACGCGGTGGTTGGATTTCGGATTGAGATCGACCAAATCGAGGGGAAATGGAAATTGAGCCAGAATCATTCTGAGGAAAGACAGCGTAGGGTGACTCAAGCCTTAAAAAAGCAAGAGGATCCCAATTCAAAACAAATTGCGAATTTGATGGAGAGACATTTGGAAAATGCATAGACCCCTGCCATGAGGGGTCTATTTTCATACCAGCACCGAAATTAATGTTTGGTAACGAGGTTCATCATGATCCGAGCCATTGCGTGCTTATCATCCGGACTCGGGCTTGACTCCCACATTTGCTTGAGAAGACGCTCTTGCGGATTCTCCGGGTCCACTTTGTTCGACAGATACTCGCCCAAGCGGACAGCCACTTCTTCAATTTGCTGATTGGACATTCCAGCCTCTTGCGCCTGCTGCACTCGATCACCGAGAAACTCTTTCCAGCGATCAAAATTGTCAAGTACTGACATGAAAAAAATCCCTCCTGCAGTGAGATTTTGCGGATAGTACAAGAGTACTGTTCCTCAAGGGCGGAAAATTTATACATTGTTACAAACACGTAATGGAGCTGTAACATATTTGTAATAAAAAACAAATATAATTTAGGTATCGACATAACCCCCTTTCTATATCAGTGGCTGCGGCCACCTTTTTTTTGTCCTTGTAAGGGGTTTCGTCATATGACAGTCATACTTGTCCGGTACAGCTCATACAATGTGTCAAGCATTGTGGAGAGGGTGGAAGTATGAAGCAAAAACAGGCGTTGCGTTCCTTTGTGTATATGGGACTTGGACTGGCGGTGTTGTTTTATGCGATTCCTCAGCTGCCTGAAGTGTCTTGGTCGGCTGGCGGGGTGTTTTCAGTTGTCTGGCTGTTGTTCGGAGTATTGATCATAGCCGCGAATTTGTATTATCTCATTGGGGTGGATAAAGAAAGGAAACGCCGCCTGCAGCATCAGCGGAACTGGGAACGTGAGGTGGCACGAACGGCAGCCCGCCTGCAGTATGAGCGCCGCCGTCGCCGATTGTTCTCGAGGTGAAAAAAGGGATGCCTGACGGCATCCCTTTACCCTATATGAGCGTCTCGTTCAGACATCCACTCTTTTTGCTTTCGTTTTATGCTTTCCAGGATCCGGCTTCCTGCCTCGTAAGCGGAGGAGAAGGAGAGTTCCGACAGCATTCCGACACCTTCTACCCAGTCTCCGGCAAAGTAAGCGTTCGGAGTTACGTGGAACTTCACCGGCAGTAAGCGTTGGTCATCTTCCATTTTGATTTCCTGGGCTGCCGCTCGCTCCGTGTAGCGTTGAGCGGCCAGTTCATCACGCCAGCCGGGAAGATGCTTGTCAAACAGATGCTCGATTGCCGCTTTCAGTTCTGCGGCATATTCACGATTGCCGGCTTCCTCGCTGCGCAAATATGCAACGGCCTGTATCAGTTGGCCTCCTGGCGGAGTGCAGTCCGTATAGGCTGAGATGTCGGTCAGAAACACCCGGCTTTTTTTATCGTAAATATAGGTATAAGGTGTTTCAATCCGTTTCTTCAATCCGATGTCATAGACGAGAATCGTATTTGGACGGAACAAGAGATAGGGTGCGATCGGTTGCTCCAAAGGAGTTCCGGCAAAAATCTTCGCCAGCTCTTTCGGAGGAATGGCGAATACAAACTGGTCGCCTTCGATTACTCCGTCAGAGGTTTCAACACCTGTAACCCGATTTCCATCGAATACCACTCGTTCAATCTTTGCTTTGGTGATGATTCCGGACCCGGACTCCAAAATCACTCGTTCCAGTTCACTGACCAGACTCTGCCAGCCGCCGGCGATATAACTGACAGCCTTTGATGTTTGGAACAACCGCTGATAATACGAGAAGAAAACAGTTGAAGGAATGCGTTCCGGTTCCTTCGTGAAGAAGTTGCTCGATGCGAGAGTCAACATGAGATCTTTTACGTCTTCATGCTTGCCGGAGCGCTCCAGCCATTCCCCGATCGTTACCCCTTCTTCGCCCCGCTCCAGGCGGCAGATCGTCTTGATTACTTCAATTGCAAATAAAGCCTTTCCGGAACCGGACAAGACTTTTGTTTTAAACAAACCCTCAAGTGTGGCGGGCATCTCCGTCAATTCATCCCCGAGATCGTATCGCGCCTTCGCCGGATCGAAATCGACCCACCCGATTTGAAGATCCAGTTCCTTTTCCAGCTTCCGTATATAAGAGGAATCACGGCTGTAGATGGCGTGAGCGCCGAAGTTGAAAGCAAACCCTTTCAGCGGGATGGTGATCGCCCGTCCCCCAAGTTTGGGAGCCTTCTCGAGAAGTGTAACGTCGAGTCCTTTCTTCGCGAGTCTGGCTGCCGCGCTAAGACCCGCCAGTCCCCCTCCGATAACGACTGCACGGTTTCTGTTCATGACAAAGAATCTACTCCCTCAATTGTTTGGAATCAACCTTTCCATTGTAGTATATTCCACCTTTTTTGGCTATGGAAATCTCTCGCCAAAAAAGGGATTGCTATGTATGGATTGAACCATTCACTGCAACAGTCTATAATACTGATATATAACACTAGAAGAGGGGGATCCAAGTGTCTGCTACGAAACACGAACAGATCCTTGAATATATTGAAAGTCTTGAAATCGGATCTAAAATTTCCGTGCGTCAGGTCGCGAAACACATGGGTGTTTCGGAAGGAACAGCTTATCGGGCGATCAAGGAGGCGGAGACTCGCGGGATTGCCTCGACGATCGAACGGGTAGGGACAGTTCGGATTGAAAAACAACAAAAGAAGAACATTGAGCGTCTGACCTATGCAGAAGTGGTGAATATCGTAGACGGTACGGTATTGGGCGGGGCAAACGGCCTGCACAAAACGCTGCAAAAGTTTGTGATTGGCGCCATGAAAGTCGATGCGATGGTAAAGTATATTGATCCGGATAGTCTGCTAATTGTAGGGAACCGTGATCAGGTGCACCGAATTGCGCTTGAACAAGGGGCTGCCGTGCTTATCACGGGGGGGTTTGACGCGAGTGATGAGGTGAAAACTCTAGCCAACCGGATGGAGCTCCCGATTATCTCATCTTCCTATGACACCTTCACGGTTGCAAGTCTTATTAACCGGGCGATCTATGACCGGCTTATCAAGAAGGAAATCGTAATGGTGGAAGACATTCTGCACAATAAACCGGAGCCCGATGTGATCCTTCCTCATCAAACGGTAAAACAATGGCACGAACTTGTGGAAAAAACCGGACATGCCCGCTTTCCTGTTGTTGACTCGGGGATGCGGGTTCTGGGAGTTGTCACATCCAAAGATGTTTCCGGTCAAGCAGATGATGTTTTGATTGAGAAAATCATGACCAAAAATCCGATTACGGTGACTCCGAAAACTTCCGTTGCATCCACCGCCCATAAAATGATTTGGGAAGGGATCGAATTGCTGCCGGTTGTGGACGGGCGAAAACTGGTAGGGGTTGTCTCCCGCCAGGATGTGATCAAGGGCTTGCAGTATATCCAAAAGCAGCCGCATACAGGGGATACGATCAAGGACCTGATTCTGCGTCACTTCAGGGAGGAGAGAAATGACGACAAATCGGTCACTTTGGTCGGGGAAGTGACACCGCAGATGACCAACTCGCTCGGGGGTGTTCTGTCAGGGGTTTTGATGACGTTGATCAGCGAGGCTGGAAAATTAGCGATACGCCGTTCCAAGAATGCGGATTTGTCGGTGGAAAATGTGACCGTATTTTTCATGAAACCGATTCAAATCGATGCACAAATCGAGGTGCGGGCGGAAGTGATCGATTTGGGAAGGAAGTTTGGAAAAGCGGATATTGAGATTGTGCATGAGGGAGAACGTATGGCGAAGGCGTTGCTCTCAGCTCAGGTATTGGACCGGTAGTTTCGCAAACAGAATCACCCTGCTTCAACTGTCAGTTGAAGCAGGGTAGTTTTTTATTTCACCGCTATTGCCATTTAAATGATTGCTTCCCTGTATTGGACCGGGCGGCCCCGGATTGCTCCGGGTTCTTTCGTGACACATCCCTTTCTTGATTCGCTTTCTCTTTTTTGTTGGGATCAAAGATGGCCTCGTGAAACAACACCGGTGTCGGTGCAGAGAATCCTTTTTTTCGTTTCAATGACACATCCCCCCCAACCAGTATATGCGGAGACGACGGAAAATGTGATAAAATAAATGCCAAACATATGATCGGTGTCGGGGGAGATCGGGTTGAGTTCGTTTGTGCATTTGCATGTTCATTCCGAATACAGTTTGCTTGATGGCGCCTGCCGAATCGACGCCTTGCTTGACCGTGTGCAGGAGCTGAATATGACTTCAATTGCCCTGACCGATCACGGGGTGATGCATGGTGCCGTCGAATTTTACAGAAAAGCAAAAGCTCGGGGCATTCATCCGATCATCGGGTGTGAAGTCTATGTCGCAAGAACTTCGATGCAGGAAAAAGCCGGCCGTCAGGACAAGCCTTATCATCTGGTTCTGTTGGCAGAGAATGAGACCGGTTATCAGAATCTGCTTTCAATCGTATCAGCGGCCCAATTGGAAGGGTTCTATTACAAGCCTCGCACAGATAAAGCGTTTCTGCGTGCCCACAATCAGGGGCTGATTGCCTTGTCTTCCTGCCTGGGAGGAGAGGTTGCAAACCGTGTTCTGCAGGGGGATGTCGCGGGGGCACGTCAGGCGGCGCTTGAGTACAGGCAGATTTTTGGAGAGGATCGCTTTTATATCGAACTGCAGGAACATGACCTGTTGGAGGAAAAGCAGATCAACCAGCATCTGGTTCGAATTGCCCGCGAATTGAAGATTCCGCTGGTGGCAACCAATGATGTTCACTACATCAGACGTGAGGATGCGCCGGTTCATGATGTGCTGTTATGCATTCAGACCGGCAAGAATCTGCAGGATGAAGATCGGATGAGGTTCCCGAATGATGAGTTTTATCTCAAAAGCGGCGAGGAGATGGCAGAGCGATTTCGCCATTTGCCGGAAGCAATTCTGAATACAGTAAAGATTGCGGAGAGGTGTCAGCTTGATCTGAATCTGGGGGCCGCTCATCTGCCAAAGTTTGATTTTCCGGAAGGCTATGATGAAAATTCATACCTGGAGCTGCTCTGCGAGCAGGGGCTGCGGGAACGTTACGGCTCCCCTTCCGAGGCGGTTCGAGAACGGCTGCAGTACGAACTCTCAGTAATTCGCCAAATGGGATTCGCCGGATATTTCCTTGTGGTGTGGGACTTCATGAAGTTTGCGCATGAAAATGGGATCTCGACGGGACCGGGACGAGGTTCTGCTGCAGGGAGCCTGGTGGCGTATGTTCTTCGGATCACCGATGTGGATCCTATTCGATACAAGCTGTTGTTCGAGCGTTTCTTGAACCCGGAACGGGTGTCCTGGCCGGATATTGATATCGATTTTGATTATGAAAGACGCGTTGAAGTGATTGACTATGTAACCCGCAAATACGGGGAGAACCGGGTTGCTCAGATCGTCACGTATGGAACGATGGCTGCCCGTGCCGCAATTCGGGATGTCGGAAGGGTGATGAATCTCCCGCTGTCAGAAGTGGACCGCGTGGCCAAGCTTGTACCTCATTCGCTAAGCATGACGATTGACAAGGCACTCGCGGTCGAACCCAATCTTCAAAAGATGTATGAGGACCAACAATCGATCAGGCAGCTGCTCGATACTGCAAGAGCTATCGAAGGGTTTCCGCGCCATACATCCATCCATGCGGCAGGCGTGGTCATCTCGAAGGAACCGTTAACCCGCCATGTCCCTCTCTTGCGTGGAGCGGAAGGGACAGTCGTTACACAGTACGCGATGGAAGATTTGGAAACGGTAGGGCTCTTGAAGATGGATTTTCTGGGTCTTCGGAATCTGACCATCATTGATCATACGATTGAAGCGGTCAAGCAATCCCGTGGTGTGGAAATCGATTTTACCCGCATGGATATGGAAGACCCTCTCACATATGAGCTGCTTGCACGAGGGGATACGGATGGGTGCTTTCAATTGGAATCGAACGGTGTAAAAAACGTTTTACGGGAGTTGAAGCCGTCTGCGTTTGAAGATATTGTCGCCGTGATTTCGCTGTATCGGCCCGGACCAATGGAAAACATTCCGAACTACATTGCGGCCAAACACGGAAAAACGGCTGTTGCGTATCCGCACCCCGATTTGGAGCCGATTTTAAAAGACACCTATGGAATCATCGTCTACCAGGAACAGATTATGCAAATTGCTTCTGTTATGGCCGGTTTTTCCCTTGGACAAGCCGACTTGCTGCGGCGAGCGGTCGGCAAGAAGAAGCGGGAAGTGCTGCAGCAGCAGCGGGAACTGTTTGTGGCGGGATGTCTGCAAAAAGGGTACGACGAAAGAACATCCAACGAAGTCTATGATTTGATTGTCCGGTTTGCGGACTACGGGTTTAACCGTTCGCATGCTGTAGCTTATGCGGTGGTTGCGTATCGAACCGCTTTTTTGAAGGCCAACTACCCGACAGAATTTATGGCGGCGCTGCTTACTTCCTGGCTGCACTCCGGGGGCAAAGTGGCGCAGTATATAGATGATTGCCGGAGGATGGGGATCCAGGTCCTCGGACCGGATGTGAATGAAAGCTCCTACCGGTTTACCGTTTCGGACGGAAAAATCCGCTTTGCCCTATCAGCAGTTAAAAATGTAGGAATATCGGCAATCCAGACGATCCTGCAGGCAAGGCAGAAAGGGCGCTTTACTGATCTCCTTGACTTCTGCCGACGGATTGACTTGCGTGCATGCAACAAGCGAGTAATTGAAAGTTTGATCCGCAGCGGGGCGTTTGATTGGATGGGGAAGGGCCGCCGTTCCCTGCTGCTGGCTCTTGATGAGGCGGTCGAGAAGGGCGGGCTCCTGCAAAAAGAACAGGATGCACCGCAGATTTCCTTGTTTGGTATCATGGAGAATTCGGCTGGTACAGAACCATTTCACTATCCTGAAGTGGACGATTTTTCGCAAGTGGAACGTTTGGAAATGGAGAAAGAACTGCTTGGGCTGTATGTCTCCGGGCATCCTCTGGATCGTTATCGAACCGCGATGACGCAGCATGCCAGACACCGTATTGCCGAATTGCAGGAGGCCGAGGATGGCGGTACGACTACTGTTGCGGGACGAGTGCGAAACATGAAAATGGTGCAAACCCGGAAAGGCCAGGCTATGGCTTTTTTGGAATTGGAAGACCTGACGGCTGCGGTTGAAGTAGTGGTGTTTCCGGCCGTTTTTGCGGAATCCGGGCAGATTTTGCAAAACGAACCTGTACTTTTGGTAAAGGGCAAGCTCAAGATTGAAGACGAGGAGATTCGATTGCTGGCAGAATCGATCAAGCAACTGCCGCCGGAGAGTGATGCCGCGGAACGGGACCCGGTGAAACGGGACCGGACCCTTTTTATCAAGGTTGAGCCGGATCAGGAAGAGCCTTCACGTCTTCGAACATTAAAGACCTGCCTGTCACGGCACAAGGGAACCGTCCCGGTCGTGTTGTACTATGCCAAAAACAAAGTAACCCGCCAAATTACGGAGCGTGTGCAACCGGAGCCTGAACTGCTGCAGGAGATTGAACGGATCATGGGAGCCGGGAGCGTCGTGTTAAGGTAACCCCGGCATTTTGATGTGATTCAAACGAAGCCTTTCTTAAAAAATAGTCGTCAATTCGAGGAGTTGTCTCACATAGCATGGTAGTATCCTTGCTTGGGAGGAACCTGCATGCATGAAAAAGTTGTCGCCTTATTGGAGCAGCGTGGAGTCTCGGTAGATAACATTGTTGAGATTGTGTACACCTTGCAAAAGCCATATCACCCTGACCTTGGTGTGGAAGAATGCAAAGAGAGCGTGATTCGTGTTCTAAGTAAAAGAGAAGTGCAATATGCCTTGTATACAGGAATCGCATTGGACATGTTGGCAGAGGAGAATAAACTCCCGGAACCCCTTCAAACGATTTTAAGGACAGACGAACCGTTATACGGAGTGGACGAAATCCTGGCGTTAAGCATTACCAACGTTTACGGATCGATCGGTTTAACTTCATTTGGCTATTTGGACAAGGAAAAAATCGGAATCCTTGCCAGGTTAAACAACAAAGGGAACGGAATTCACGTGTTTCTGGATGATTTGGTGGCGGGGGTGGCTGCTGCCGCAAGTGCTCGGATCGCTCACCGCAACGCATAGAAACGTCCCATCCAAAATCGGCTCTCGACTGTGTGGTGGTAATTCCATGATTTTCCGTGGTATAATGGAGGACAGACTTCTAAACTGAACCAGAATTTATTATTTGGATCCCCATCAAAGCAACCCGGCGTTTCTGCAGCGTTTTGTGTTACTTTGATGGGGAATTGTGGGATGGTGTAAAGTATGGGGTTGCGGGAAGATGCATTGGAATTGCATCGAACTCATCAAGGTAAACTCGGTGTTGTCTCAAAAGTTTCAGTTACGAATGCTCGTGATCTAAGCTTGGCTTATTCACCAGGAGTGGCAGAACCTTGTAAAGAAATTCACCAGGACACCGACCGAGTTTATGACTATACGAGTAAGGGGAACTTGGTTGCGGTCGTCAGTGACGGAACAGCCGTTTTGGGACTTGGCAATATCGGACCTGAAGCAGCAATGCCCGTAATGGAAGGCAAAGCGGTTTTATTTAAACAGTTTGCCGGTGTCGATGCGGTTCCATTGTGTCTGAACACAACCGATGAAGATCGTATTGTGGAGACCGTCAAACTGATTGAACCGACTTTTGGCGGTGTGAATCTTGAGGATATTGCCGCCCCTGCCTGTTTTGCCATCGAAGAACGGTTGAAAAGAGAAATGAATATTCCTGTGTTCCATGACGATCAGCATGGAACAGCTATTGTCACTTTGGCGGGATTGCTTAATGCTTTAAAAGTTGTTGGGAAATCGATGCAGGATATCCGTGTTGTGGCAAATGGCGCAGGTGCGGCGGGAATCGCAATCATAAAGCTTTTACTGTCCATGGGTGTGCGGGATGTCATTATGTGCGACACGAAAGGCGCAATCTATGATGGCCGGATGGACGGAATGAACCCGATCAAAGAAATGATTGCGAAAAACACCAACCACCTGAAGGCATCAGGGTCTCTGGAAGAAGTGATCGCAGGGGCTGATGTGTTCATAGGGGTATCGGCAGGCGGAGCGGTCACACAAGAAATGGTTCGTTCCATGAATCGGGATGCGATTATTTTTGCAATGGCCAACCCGGACCCGGAAATTTTGCCGGATGATGCGTTAAGTGCGGGCGCCAAGGTGGTTGGAACGGGGCGATCCGATTTTCCGAATCAGGTGAACAATGTATTGGCGTTCCCGGGAATTTTCCGCGGTGCTTTAGATGTTCGTGCAACAACGATCAATGAGGAAATGAAGATAGCGGCCGCTTACGCAATTGCCAATTTGATAGGGGAAGATGAAATCAGGAGCGACTATGTAATTCCACGTCCTTTTGATCCTCGCGTAGCCCCGAATGTGGCGGCGGCTGTGGCAAAAGCGGCTATGGACTCGGGAGTGGCCCGTTTGAAAGTGGATCCTTCCGATGTAGCGAGCAGGACAAGAGATTTGGCCGGTATCAAATAATAACAGGCGGAATACAGAACATCCGTTTCTTGCTTGGCTAAAATGGCTGTGTTATGATGTTGTCAGTTTTTCCAAGGTGTAGGAGGAACTGTATTATGTGGACAGTCATTTATATTGCGTCAGGTGAAAAAACAGCAGAATCAATTAAGCAAAAGCTTACACAAGAGGGGTTTCTTGTAAAACTTCGCCAAACCAACATCGCGAAGCAGCAATTCGAGATTCTGGTTCCTGAATCCGAGTTGGATGAAGTGCAAGAGGTGTTGAAGGATGTTCTGCATTCCTCTCATCTGTAAGCTGAAGAGGTGAAAGAGTGCTTAAGGATCTTTTCCATAAGAAGCGTAAATACGCAACGATTACCACGCAGGAGTTGGCTGAACGGAGAGATAACATTCCGGAAGGAATTATGACGAAATGCAAAAATTGCTCCGAGTTGTTAATCAGCCGTGAATTGGAGAAGAACTTAAAGACGTGCCCGCGCTGCGGCTATCATTTTCCGATGTCTGCTCCGGAACGAATTGCAGCGACGCTCGATGAGGGACGTTTTTTTGAGTATGACCAAGGTCTGACTTCTGTGGATCCGTTGCAATTTGAGGATTACCCTGCCAAGCTTGCACAGGTTCAGGCGGCAACCGGCCTTACGGAAGCGGTTGTCACCGGTGAAGGCACAATCGGCGGGAATCCGGTTGTAATGGGTGTAATGGATTCCCGGTTTATTATGGGATCGATGGGATCGGTTGTCGGAGAGAAGATCACCCGAGCCATTGAAAGAGCCATGGAGAAACGCTATCCCGTGATTATGTTTGCCGCTTCGGGAGGGGCCCGCATGCAGGAAGGGGTATTCTCTCTGATGCAGATGGCCAAAACGAGTGCGGCCCTCAACAAACTTTCGAAAGAAAAGCTGTTATTTGTGTCGGTATTAACCCATCCGACAACAGGAGGGGTTAGCGCTTCTTTTGCAAGTTTGGGCGATATCAACATTGCGGAACCGGGAGCCTTGATTGGATTTGCAGGACGTCGCGTAATTGAACAGACCATTCGCCAAAAGCTGCCGGAAGATTTTCAGACAGCCGAGTTTCTGTTGAAACACGGAATAATTGATAAGGTAGTTCATCGCAAGGAAATGAAACCCACGCTTGCGAAGATTTTGGATCTCCATGCGGGAGGTGTTCGTCATGGCAGCTGATTTGCAGTTTGAAAAGCCATTGACAGAGCTCCGCAACAAAATTGAAGAACTTCGAAAATTTACCGAGGAAAAAGGAATCGATTTCTCCGACGAAATTGAGAAGTTGGAAAGCAAGGCGGCCGAGCTGGAGCAGTCGATTTACGGGGAATTAACCCCATGGCAGAAAGTTCAGATTGCCCGCCACCCTGAACGGCCTACGACTCTCGATTATATTCGTGGCATGTTTACTGATTTCATTGAGCTGCACGGTGACCGCACGTTTGGTGATGATCCGGCCTTGGTTGGCGGTATCGGCAAACTGGAAGGCATTCCGGTAACCATTCTGGGACATCAAAAAGGACGTGACACCAAAGAGAATATCTACCGCCGATTCGGCATGCCGGAGCCGGAAGGCTATCGCAAAGCACTCCGTTTAATGAGGCAAGCGGAAAAATTCGGACGCCCGGTAATCTGTTTCATTGACACCTCCGGTGCTTATCCCGGTGTGGCGGCGGAAGAACGCGGCCAGAGTGAAGCGATCGCAAGAAACCTGATTGAAATGGCTGGGCTGTCCGTTCCGATCGTTTGTGTAGTGACCGGGGAAGGCGGTTCCGGCGGAGCGCTTGCCTTGGGAGTAGGTGACCGGATTTTCATGTTGGAGCATGCGGTATATTCCGTGATCTCGCCCGAAGGGGCAGCTGCTCTCTTGTGGAAAGATGCTACCCAAGCCCAGCGTGCCGCAGAAACGATGCGAATAACAGCTCAGGATCTGCACCGTTTTGGGATTGCGGATGATGTGATTGAAGAACCGCTGGGTGGTGCCCAGAAGGATCCGGAACTGACCATCTCTCGTGTGAAAGAGCGAGTTGTTGCAGCGATCAAGGAATTATTGCTGCTGCCGGAGGAAGAATTGGTGGAGGCTCGTTATCGCAAATTTAAGGCGATTGGTGAATTCAAAGAAATTATTCCTCAAAATGTTCAAGAAATTGAAACAGATATTGTTGAAAGTGAAAAGGTGCGTTAAACTAGGAGTGTGCTCATCAAATGGGGCACCTCCTTTTTATTGTATGGAGGGACGCAAAATGTCCCTGCGGGACGTTTTGGTGGTTGTTTGACTCCCCGCAAAAGTATTTGAAAAACTTCGAAGGATATGTAACTTTTGTGGGTTTTTTATGGGTAAATTATTTACTGAGTTGAGGAGGTATCGGGATTCATGAAGAAAATTGGAGTATTGACCAGCGGTGGAGATTCTCCCGGTATGAACGCGGCGATTCGTGCGGTCGTTCGGAGCGCAATTTATCATGGAATTGATGTGGTGGGAATCAAACGGGGGTATCAAGGTTTGATTTCGGGCGACATCATGTCCATGGATCTGGGCTCAGTGGCCGATATCATTCATCGGGGCGGAACCGTACTATATACCGCAAGATGTGAAGAGTTCAAAACCGAGGAAGGTCAACAGAAGGCACTCGCCACAATTCGGGAACATGGAATTGACGGAATTGTGGTGGTTGGAGGGGATGGTTCCTATCGCGGGGCACTTGCTCTCTCGCAAAAAGGAATTCCCACCATTGGATTACCGGGCACGATTGATAATGATATTCCTTGTACTGACTTTACAATTGGCTTTGATACTGCTATTAATACGGTGATCGATGCAATCGATAAAATCCGTGACACGGCTACTTCCCATGAACGTACCTATGTGGTGGAAGTGATGGGACGGCATGCGGGAGATATTGCACTTTGGGCTGGTGTCGCCGGAGGAGCCGAATCGATTATGATACCGGAAGATCCTGCGAATATCGATTCCATGGTGGAAAAACTGAAACGGGGGGCTGCCCGTGGCAAGAAGCACTCCATTATTCTGGTTGCAGAAGGAGTGGGCAAAGGCTTTGAAATCGGGGAGCAAATCCGTGAAAAAACGGGCTGGGAAACTCGAGTAACCGTACTCGGCCATATCCAGCGCGGCGGATCCCCGACCGCTTTCGACAGAACACTTGCCTCCCGGATGGGTTCCATGGCTGTTGATTTGCTGATGAAAGGCGAAGGAGGAAAAGCGGTGGGAATTCTTGGAGGGGTGCTGCAAGCACATGACATTGAGCGTGTTTTGGTCACCCCGAGAAAGCCGAATATGTCCTTGTATTCCCTTGCTTCAATTCTCTCGATATAATTCGATTCCGGAGGTTACTATGAGACGGACAAAAATTGTATGTACGATTGGACCGGCCAGTGAATCTGTGGAGGTCCTCACTTCCATCATTCAAAACGGAATGAATGTTGCACGTCTGAATTTTTCGCACGGTACGTATGAGGAACACGCAGCCCGTATACGAAATATTCGAGCAGCATCGAAAGCTGCCGGCAAAACGGTTGCCATCCTGCTGGACATTAAGGGACCTAAGATTCGGACTGGGCTGATTGAGAATGATCAGGTAGAATTGAAAGAGGGGTCAAGCATCACTCTTACTACGGAAGAAGTCCTCGGCACTGCCGAACGGGTATCGATTTCCTATAAAGGACTTCCTGAAGATGTTGAGCCAGGTTCACGCCTGCTGATTGATGACGGACTGATTGGGCTTGTTGTGGAAAAAGTCGAGGGGACCGACATCCTTTGTCGAGTAACCAACGGCGGCCTCCTGAAAAATCGAAAAGGGATCAACGCACCCGGGGTCAGATTGCGGATTCCAAGTGTAACCGAAAAAGATATTGCGGATATTAAATTTGGCATTGAACAAGGCGTTGATTTGATTGCTGCATCATTCGTGCGTAAGGCGAGTGACGTTTTGGATGTACGTCGTGTTCTTGAGGAAGGCAACGCCGATTTGGACATTATCGCAAAGATTGAAGCGGAAGAAGCGCTCGATAAGCTGGATGAAATCCTGGAAGTAGCCGATGGCTTAATGGTGGCCCGCGGTGATCTCGGGGTGGAAATTCCGACAGAAGAAGTACCTCTGTGGCAGAAAATCATGATTGGGAAAGCTAACAGAGTGGGCAAACCGGTGATTACCGCTACTCAGATGCTTGATTCAATGGAGCGCAATCCCCGGCCTACGCGGGCAGAGGCAAGCGATGTTGCCAACGCAATATTTGACGGAACAGACGCGATTATGCTCTCCGGGGAGACGGCGGCCGGCAAATACCCGATTCAAGCTGTTGAGACAATGGCCCGAATCGCGGAAAGGGCTGAACAGGCTCTGCGGGAAAATATTGTTCCTGCGAAAAAACGCCCCTGGGATGACAACCATACGGTGACAGACGCTTTGTCACAGGCAGTGGCGACAATTTCAAAAGATCTCAAAGCAAAAGCGATCGTCACTCCGACCCAAAGTGGGCATACGGCCCGAATGGTCTCGAAGTATCGCCCGGAATCGGTGATTATAGCTGTTACACCGAGTGCGAATGTGGCACGGCGATTGTGTGTTTCACATGGGGTTTATCCGGTTGTTGTGGAAGAAACGAACACCACAGACGAAATGCTTGAGGTTTCAGTAGAGGGAGCACTTCAATCGGGCCTTGTCACACACGGAGATTTAATCGTCATTACTGCCGGCGTTCCGGTGGGGCAACCGGGAACAACCAACTTGTTGAAGGTACATACCATCAGCGACGTGATTGCGCGCGGGCAGGGAATTGGTCAGAAAGCCGCCACAGGCCGGGTGGTTAAAGGGAAGCGTCTGAACGATGTATTGTCTCGGATTCAGCAGGGGGATATTTTGGTTATGCCGGGAACGGATGCGGATGTGGTTCCTGCGATGGAGAAGGCGGGAGCAGTCATCGTTGAAGAGGGCGGCCTTACTTCGCATGCGGCCGTTGTCGGTTTATCTCTCGGTATTCCGGTCATTGTCGGTGTTGAAGATGCAACAAATATACTGGAAGATGGTTCGATCATAACAGTTGACCCAGGACCGGGATTGATTTATAAAGGAAGAGTACAGGTGCTGTAAGTCACAAACAAGAAACGCTCTGCCAGGAGCGTTTTCTTTTATGAACAACCCACCCAACTTCCCGCCACTTGTGACGGGGGGATCACAAGTCTTGCTGCGTTGGACAGGCACCCAGAAACGGTTTTAAGGGAAAGTCGGAGGGAATTTGGATGGAAAACGGTTGGAACCGGATCGAGTTAAGAGTCAGATATTCCGAGACAGATGCGATGCAGGTTGTTTATCATGCAAATTATCTCAATTGGTTTGAAATTGGGAGAACAGAAATGATGCGAGGGACAGGTGTCCCTTATCGGGAGCTGGAACTCCAAGGCATTCTGCTGCCGGTAATTGAAACAAGGATTTTTTTTCATGCGGCGGCCCGATACGATGATGAAATTCTGGTCAAAACCCGATTGGTGGAAGCTCGTGTCAGAGTTCAATTTGAATATGAAATTGTAAGAAAAGCCGACGAAAAACTTTTGGTGTCGGGCTATACCCTGCATGCATGGGTGAACCGGGAGATGAAACCGATCCAGTTACGGAAAGCGGCTCCTGAAATGTATCGTGCAATCCAAGAACGAGTATATCGTGCGGAGTGAGGTGGTTCATCATGTTTAGGATTTTGCTGCTGCTGTTCATCATCGTTCCAACAATTGAAATTTATTTCCTCGTTCAAATAGGAAAGGTTATTGGCGGCTGGCAGACGGTTTTTTTAGTTCTTTTGACAAGTGGTTTGGGGGCATATCTGGCGAAATCCCAAGGACGAGCAACCTGGTCAAGATTGCAGAAGGAATTGTCGATGGGACGCCCACCGGGCAATACGCTTTTGGACGGCGTGTGTGTTCTGATTGGCGGAGTACTGCTTTTAACGCCAGGATTTTTCACCGACATTCTGGGACTGATTTTGCTGCTCCCTCCAACGCGGGAACCTGTTAAGAGGATTTTAAGGAGATGGCTCGAAAAGCAGTTATCAAAAGGCACTTGGATTACGTTTAGAAGATGGTAAATCCGGTACTGCTTGCACTAGGTGAAATTTTGCCAGTTTTGGGTACTCTAGCAATGTTGGGGAATGTGGAGTTTCATATCGTGAAACCGAGGTTCAATAGGTGAAAAATTTGTTGTTGCATGATTCACACATATGGTATGATTGTAAGCGGGTAAGTTCTGATTTTGCACATAAATCGAGGGGGAACGTTCAATGGCATTGTTCGAGAAGTTTGCTATGCCCACTGAGGGTGAACGAATTCAAGTTGATAATGGGAAGCTGCTTGTTCCCAACAACCCGATAATCCCGTTTATTGAAGGGGACGGCACCGGTCCGGACATCTGGGCGGCTGCTTCCCGCGTGTTGGATGCGGCTGTTAAGAAGGCTTATAATAGCGAAAAGAAAATTGCCTGGTATGAAGTCTATGCAGGTGAAAAGGCATTCAACAAATTTAACGAGTGGCTTCCGAACGATACATTGACCGCTCTGAGAGAATACATCGTAAGTATCAAGGGTCCTCTTACCACTCCGGTCGGGGGAGGGATTCGTTCCTTAAACGTGGCGCTTCGCCAGGAACTGGATTTGTATGTTTGCTTGCGACCTGTTCAATATTTTGATGGTGTTCCGTCACCTGTTAAACACCCGGAACTGGTCGATATGGTGATTTTCCGTGAGAATTCCGAGGACATTTATGCCGGAATCGAGTATCAGGAGGGAACTCCGGAAGTTAAGAAAGTGATAGAATTCCTCCAGAAAGAAATGGGAGTGAAGAAAATCCGTTTCCCTGAGACTTCTGGTATTGGCATCAAGCCGGTTTCGAAAGAGGGTACAGAACGTCTTGTACGGGCTTCGATTGAATATGCGCTCCGCCACAATCGTAAGAGTGTGACCTTGATACATAAAGGAAACATCATGAAATTTACTGAAGGAGCGTTTAAGACCTGGGGATATGAACTTGCTGAACGCGAATTTGCGGACAAAGTGTTCACTTGGGCACAATACGACCGAATTAAGGAACAGCAAGGATCGGAAGCTGCCAACAAGGCACAGGCAGAAGCTGAGGCGGCAGGCAAGCTGATTGTGAAAGACAGTATCGCGGATGCATTCCTTCAGCAGATTTTGACCCGTCCGGCAGAGTATGACGTGGTTGCAACCCTGAATCTCAATGGCGACTATATCTCTGACGCATTGGCAGCACAAGTTGGAGGAATTGGAATTGCACCGGGGGCTAACATTAACTATGTAACCGGACATGCTGTATTCGAAGCTACTCACGGTACAGCTCCGAAGTATGCCGGACAAGATAAGGTGAATCCGGGATCGGTTCTCTTATCCGGTGTGATGATGCTAGAGCACCTTGGCTGGCAGGAAGCTGCAGATATGATCATCCGTTCGATGGAAAAGACAATCGGTCAAAAGGTTGTTACTTATGACTTTGCACGATTGATGGAAGGCGCTAAGGAAGTAAAATGTTCCGAATTCGGAACCGCTTTGATCAATAATTTGTAAGCCTTAGGGGGAGACGCATCATGACGATTAAACGCAAAAAGATCTCGGTGATTGGCGCGGGTTTTACTGGTGCTACCACAGCATTATTCTTGGCCCAAAAAGAACTCGGAGACGTTGTTCTTCTTGACATTCCGCAGCTGGAGAATCCTACAAAAGGAAAAGCTTTGGACATGCTGGAAGCAACTCCGGTACTTGGTGCAGATTCTAACATTATCGGTACAAGCAATTATGAAGATACCAAGGATTCTGACGTGGTAATCATTACTGCGGGCATTGCACGTAAGCCGGGCATGAGCCGTGATGATCTTGTTACAACGAATGCAGGTATCGTGAAGTCGGTTTCGGAGCAAGTTGCGAAATACTCTCCGAACTGTTTTGTCATCATTTTGTCGAATCCGGTAGATGCCATGACTTATGTGGCACATAAAGCAACCGGGTTTCCAAAGAACCGCGTAATCGGTCAATCGGGTGTACTAGATACTGCCCGCTTCCGTACATTTGTTGCACAGGAATTGAATGTTTCGGTAGAAGATGTTACCGGGTTCGTTCTTGGGGGGCATGGGGACGACATGGTTCCGCTGATTCGTTACTCTTTCGCAGGTGGAATTCCGCTTGAGAAACTGATTCCCCAAGATCGTATCGATGCAATTGTGGAACGTACCCGCAAAGGGGGAGCCGAGATTGTCAACCTGCTCGGCACCGGAAGTGCTTACTATGCTCCGGCTGCATCCCTTGCTCAAATGACAGAAGCGATTCTCAAAGACAAGAAGCGAATTCTCCCGTCGATCGCCCTCCTTGAAGGGGAATACGGATATGAGAACTTGTATATGGGCGTGCCCACCCTGCTTGGTGGAAACGGTATCGAGAAAGTTTATGAGCTGGAACTTACAGAGGAAGAAAAAGCGGCTCTCGACAAATCGGCTCAATCGGTCCGCAACGTGATGAACTTGGTTGGATAACTCAAAAGAAAAGCTCCCGAAAGGGAGCTTTTCTTTTGGGATTTAAAGTGCTAAAGTTACTATCGCCTTGAGAAATATAGGCAGGTTTTATGGTCTTATATGGAAGTGTTGGATGCCCGTGGTCTTCGGTTTCGATGCTTTCAAACAGTCGTTCGAATGAGCTTTAGGCTGATTTTATGAGATCTTGGCTTGTAATTGACTCTGCTCACCCTATATTAAGTAGCGTGTAATTCTTGTAATATGTTAATGTAAGTATGTGTTAAAAATAGTAAAGAATTGTTCTTGCGATGAACAGAGACAAATATAATAATCTTGGACTTGAAAATTTTTTCTGTGGACGTGTCAGTCAAATTTGCGCTATAATCATTTTGGAAATACCGCTAAAGTTTGTAAATAATATTTACTCGTATGAATTGTTGTAAAATTGCATTTACATTTTTACGGCGAAGTACATACGTTTGCGCGGGGTATTAGGCTAAGAACAATGCTGTTCGAAGCCTGACCATAAAAAAAGAACTGAATTTTGAAGGGGGCAAATTCATGAAAGCCAAGAAATGGCTTGCAACTGCGGTTGCGCTCACCATGGCAGGAAGTCTGGTAGTGGGTTGTAGCACAACTACTGGCGATCCTGGAAAAGACGGCAAAAAGAAAGAGGTTGTAATTAGTACAAATGAACCTGGCGAAATTCCTTCAATTGATCCTGCGTTGGCCAAAGACAGTCAGTCCAGTTGGGTAATTGACCATGTGATGGAAGGATTGTACTTCCAGGACAAAGATGGCTTGAAACCGGGTCAGGCAAAGGAACATAAGGTAAGTGCCGATGGTATTACCTATACATTCACTTTAAAAGACGGTCTTAAGTGGTCCAACGGAGATGCTGTTACCGCCCATGACTTTGAATTTGCTTGGAAACGTGTTCTGGATCCGGCAACCGCATCCGAATATGCTTATATTATTGCCGATTATATCAAGGGCGGAAAAGAGTACAACTCTGCCGATGCGAAAAAAGAAGGCGAAGCTGGGATGAAGAAGCTTCGTGACGCAGTGGGAGTTAAGGCATTAGACGATAAGACTCTTGAAGTCCAGCTCGCAGCTCCGACTCCGTTTTTCTTGCAATTAGTCTCTTACTATACCTACTATCCGGTACCGAAGAAAGTAGTGGAATCAAATGCGAAGTGGGCGGCGGAAGCAAACACTTATGTTTCCAATGGTCCTTTCAAAGTGGTTGAGTGGGCAAAAGACAAGCGTCTTGTCGCTGCAAAAAACGAAAACTATTGGAGCAAAGACACCATTACGGCTGATAAAATTATCTGGAACAACCTTTCCGACGACAATACTGCTTGGCAGATGTATCAAAACGGCGAATTGAACATGTTCCGTGCAGTTCCGCCGGCGGCAACAGAGCAAGCACTGAAGACTGGTGAAATGAAGCCGACTCCGCAATTAGCGACCTATTTCTATCGCTTCAATGTAACGAAACCTCCATTCAATAATGTTAAGGTACGGAAAGCATTCGCAATGGCGATTGACCGGAAGGCGATTATTGATAACGTTACGAAAGCGGGTCAAAAACCGGCCTATGCATTCGTATCACCGGGTATCAAGGCTCCTGATGGTAAGGATTTCCGGGAAGCAGGCGGCAATGCATTCTTCAAGGAAGATGCCAACGAAGCCAAAAAGCTTCTCGAAGAAGGTTTGAAGGAGCTTGGTATGAGCTCGATGCCGAAGATTACCCTCACCTATAACACGAACGAAGGTCATAAAAAGATTGCGGAAGCGATTCAGGAGATGTGGAAGAAAAACTTGGGAGTCGAGGTCGAGCTTCAAAATGCCGAGTGGAAAGTGTATCTGGACAAGGTTCATAAGCTTGACTACCAAGTGGCTCGGGCTGGTTGGATTGGAGATTATCTTGACCCGATCACCTTTATTGATATGTTTGTTACCAAGGGTGACAACAACGAAACCGGTTGGAGCAATCCGAAGTACGATGAACTGGTTGTAGCATCCAAGAAAGAACAGGATCAGAAGAAGCGTGATCAAATGTTGCATGATGCCGAAAAGATCCTGATGGACGAAATGCCGATCATGCCAATTTATTTCTATACGCACAACAACGCATACAAGCCGGAACTTCAAGGGTATTATCAGCCGGCTAACCGTGAACCGGTTTTCCGTTATGCAACAATTAAGTAAGAGAAGTCCAGCTAGATAGAGAAAGTAAATCAGATGAGGTATGCCAGGAGAGGCTGGCATACCTCATCTTCTGAATGACCCAACGAAAGGGGGAAGGGGAATGCTTCGTTTTCTTGTTAAGCGAGGTATTAATGCACTGCTTACACTGTGGGTTATTATCACCTTGACATTTACTCTCATGCATTTGGTTCCGGGAGGACCCTTTACTTCTGAAAAACCAGTACCGCCTGCGGTGCTAGAGAATCTAAATAAGTATTACCATTTGGACGAGCCAGTTGCTATGCAATATGTCCGTTATTTGGGCGACTTGATGAGAGGGGATCTTGGGCCTTCCTATAAGTCGAATACCCGTACCGTTAATGATATGTTGGCAGACACCATGCCAATCTCTTTCCATCTGGGAACGCAGGCTTTACTTATTGCCGTCGTTGGAGGTTTAACGTTGGGAATAGTTGCTGCTCTTAATCATAACAAGTGGCCAGACTATACAGCTTCTATTGTGGCGGTTATTGGGACAGCTGTTCCCAGCTTCGTTTTGGCCACACTGATGATTCAAGTAATCGGACTCGAGTTAAAATGGCTACCGATTGCAACGTGGAAAACCTGGCAGCATACGATCATGCCATCTGTAGCACTCGCCTTTTTGCCGATGGCTCAGGTGACTCGTTTGATGCGTTCCAACATGTTGGAAGTTATAGGCCAGGATTATATTAAAACAGCTAAATCCAAAGGTTTATCGAAGTTACAGATTACTCTTCGTCATACAATTCGTAATGCAATTTTGCCTGTTGTTACCATTCTTGGACCAATCGCGGCCACCCTGTTGACCGGTACATTTGTCATCGAGCATATCTTTTCAGTGCCGGGTTCCGGCAAATTGTTTGTAATGAGTATTCAGAACCGGGATTATCCGCTGATTTTGGGGACTACTGTCGTCTACGGTGCTGTACTTGTAGTGATCTTATTTATTGTGGACGTTCTTTATTCGTTAATTGATCCGCGGATTAAAGTAACAGGGAAGGGGGCGCGCTGATGTCATTGCAATTGAATACCGAAATGTTTCAACCTGTCGGCAAAGCACACAATGCGGAACAGATGGTCCGTCCCAGCATGTCATACTGGCAAGATGCATGGCGGCGTCTGAAGAAAAACAAACTTGCAATGGCAGGGCTGATTGCGATTGCCATTTTGATTGTCATGGCGATTTTCGGTCCGATGATGCAGCCGTATTCCTATTCGGATCAAAACTTCATGGAAGCTAACCAAGGCCCTTCGGCCAAACATTGGTTTGGAACCGATGACCTCGGACGTGATCTGTTTGTTCGGGTCTGGTACGGTGCGCGTATCTCTCTGTTTATCGGTGTAATGGCAGCATTGATTGATCTTGTGATCGGGGTTATATACGGAGGAATTGCCGGGTTTAAAGGCGGAAACACCGATGAAGTCATGATGCGTATCATTGAGGTTTTGTACGCGATTCCATATTTGCTGGTCGTTATCATGCTCATGGTTGTAATGGGACAAGGATTAACATCCATTATCATTGCCTTGGGTGCTCTTGGGTGGATGAATATGGCCCGCTTGGTTCGCGGACAAATCTTGCAGCTGAAAGAGCAAGAGTTTGTACTGGCAGCACGGACTTTAGGAGCAAGCAATAAACGTCTTTTGTTCAAGCATTTGATTCCGAATACCTTAGGCGTGATCATTGTCAACATTACGTTTACTATCCCGTCGGCTATTTTTACGGAAGCATTTCTTAGCTTCCTCGGATTAGGTGTGCCGGTTCCGAAGGCAAGTTGGGGGACGTTGGCCAGTGACGCATTGGGAAGTTTAATTCAGGGACATGCCTACCAGTTGTTTTTCCCGGCTTTGTTCATCTCGCTGACGATGCTGGCATTCAACTTGTTTGGTGACGGTTTGCGTGATGCATTAGATCCGAAAATGCGGAAGTAAAGGGGGGAGTTCGGTGAAAGACGTTATTTTGGAAGTAAAAGATCTGGAAGTTTCGTTTGATACCTACGCAGGTGAAGTAAAAGCGGTTCGCGGAGTGAATTTCAACCTTCGGAAAGGTGAAGCGCTTGCCATTGTAGGAGAATCAGGTTGCGGAAAATCCGTTACGGCACAAACCATTATGCGTTTGATCCCGACCCCTCCAGGTCGAATCAAAAATGGTCAGATTCTCTTTGAAGGCAAAACGGATATTGTTAAGCTGTCAGACAAAGAAATGGAAGAGATTCGCGGTTCGGAAATGGGGATGATTTTCCAGGATCCGATGACTTCATTGAATCCGACAATGACCATTGGTAAACAAATTACCGAAGGTCTAATTAAGCATCAAGGGTACTCAAAAGATCAAGCGAATGAACGTGCGATTGAGATGTTGAAGTTGGTGGGAATTCCTAATCCGGAAGCCCGGATTAATCAATATCCTCATCAATTTAGCGGCGGTATGCGACAGCGTGTGATGATCGCGGTCGCTCTCGCTTGTAATCCCAAATTGCTGATTGCCGACGAGCCAACCACTGCTCTTGACGTGACCATACAGGCACAAATCATTGATTTGATGAAAGACCTTCAGAACAAAATCGACACCTCGATTATTATCATTACCCATGATCTGGGTGTAGTGGCAGACATTGCACAACGTGTCGTAGTAATGTATGCAGGGAAAGTGGTTGAACAGGGAGCAGTGAGAGATATTTTCTATGATCCTAAGCATCCGTATACTTGGGGATTGCTTCGTTCTGTCCCTCGCCTTCATGATGATTCGGATGCGGAACTTGTTCCGATCGAAGGAACACCGCCGGATTTGTTCGCTCCGCCAAAGGGCTGCGGGTTTGCCGCGCGTTGCCCGTATGCTATGCAGGTATGCTTGGAGCATGATCCTCAGCACTCGAGTATCAATGAGGGTCATTCAGTTGCATGTTGGTTGACAAATCCGATGGCACCCAAAGTGGACCGCCCTGTAGAAGTGGGGGAACGCTAAAATGACTGAAAACATCTTAGAAGTACGCAATCTCAAAAAATACTTTACTCTTGGTCGGGGTGCAACCCTCAAGGCTGTTGATAACGTCTCCTTTTCCATTAAACGTGGTGAAACGTTTGGTCTGGTAGGGGAATCCGGTTGTGGCAAATCTACTACCGGGCGTACGATTATTCGTTTATACGACGCAACAGAAGGCGAAGTGCTTTTTAACGGAAAGAACGTTCATCAGTTAAAAGGGAAAGAGTCCAAGGACTTTCACCGAAAAATGCAGATGGTGTTCCAAGATCCATATGCATCGCTCAATCCTCGTATGACCGTAGGTGACATTATTGCCGAGGGAATTGATATTCACGGTTTGGCGACCGGTAAAGAGCGTATGGAGCGTGTACATGATCTGCTGCGTACGGTCGGTTTGAATGCAGAACATGCAAGCCGTTTCCCGCACGAGTTTTCTGGCGGCCAGCGTCAACGGATCGGGATTGCCCGTGCATTGGCGATCGAACCTGAGTTCATCATCGCGGATGAACCCATTTCGGCGCTCGATGTGTCCATTCAAGCTCAGGTGGTTAACCTCTTTGAAAAATTGCAAAAAGAGCGTGGGTTGACCTATCTCTTTATCGCTCACGATTTGGCCATGGTGAAGCATATTTCCGATCGTATCGGGGTGATGTATTTAGGGGCATTGGTAGAAACCGCTGGTTCGAAAGAACTCTACCGAAAACCTTTACACCCGTATACGGACGCATTGCTTTCTGCGATTCCTATTCCTGATCCTGATCTTTCCCAGGCACGCGAACGCATCATCCTGCAAGGAGATGTGCCGAGCCCGATTAATCCTCCTAGCGGTTGCCGATTCCGGACCCGTTGTCCGAAAGCAATGCCGGAATGTGCAGAGATTATGCCGGAATTGGTTGAAGTGGAACCCAATCACTTTGTAGCATGTCATTTATATAAATAGCAAACAGATCCATTCACTTTGGCGTCTCAACAAGTGCCTTTGCCTATGGGGGATTCCCCGTTTGCAGAGGCTCTTTTTTCCACGATAGCGTTTTACAGATTTTCAAAAAATCCAGGAGGCTGCGATTGTTGAAGACCAGAGTGTTGCGGTCATGGACCAATTGGCTGGGAATCGGGTTGATTCTGCTGGGGATATGGATCCCTAACTGGTTGGGGCCTGAACAGATGGGGTTGAATGACCTTTTACATAAAATGGAGCGAGAACCAACAGGAAACTCCATTGTGGTTACCACTTTTATTTTGGTTGCGTTGAAGACGATTCGTGGTTTGCCCTTCTACCTTGGTGCTTTCCTATTAGGCGATCGGATTGGAGATCTGTTGGAGCGGCCGTGGCTAAGGATAGCGATCCCTCTCGTTACTGTGCCACTTTTGTATTTTACCGTGGACCCGTATAACCCTTTGAACTATGATCTTGGCAGTTCCACGTTGCTGCTGCTTTTCGCGATTTACTTGCTGCAAAGGCTGGGCACAGGGAGACTGGGCCCTGCGATGAAATCACTTGTGTTGTCCCAATTGTTTATAGGATTGCAGTGGCTAGATGTGGTGCCTTTTCTTTCAAGTTATGGATTTGGCCGTGGCCCCATCTCTTCCGAGCTGAAGGAATTGGCAATACGAATCGGTTTTGATCAGGCACTGGGGCTATACGGGATCGTGTTGTGTTTGATTTTTGTGATCCATGCGGTTGTTCTTGCAGTGTTTCTTGCCATGGCGGCCCAAAAGTGGATGATCACACAAACGTTGCATCTTGCACAACTGGAGGCCATGGAATCTCGAGCCGGCCGTGAGGTTTTGCATTTGGTTCACGATCTGAAAACACCGCTTGCTACAATCGAAGGCCTGATCTCTTTGGTTGACATGCGATTGCATGATTCGAAGATAAAAGAGTATTGTCAAATCATCTCGGCCTCCATCATGTCAATGAGTGAAATGATATCCGAGATCCTCTATGAGGATCGAAAGAGCTGGTGCCTTTTGGAGGATTTGATTAACTATGTTCGGGCGAGCCGATTAAGCGGGACGAAAGCGTGTTTGGAACTGGAATTTCGAGTGGATCGGAACATTCGGGTCTGGATCAATAAAATTCGCATTACCCGTGCTCTGGTCAACTTGATCGATAACGCTTTTGATGCATTGGAAAACAAAAATGACGGGAAAGTGGTTCTACGTGTAGAGATGCATGGCAGTGAAGTTTGGTTGGGGGTGTCAGACAATGGTCCGGGCATCACTTCCCTTGAACGTGACAAGGTTTGGCAAGCCGGTTACAGCACCAAGCATCATCCCGGTGTCGGATTGTCTTTTGTTCGTCAAGTCGCCGAGGGGCACGGGGGATCCGTTGCAATCGACAGTGAAGTCGGCAGAGGGACTACGGTTTGGGTTAAATTACCGGGAGGTGGCTATTCGGAATGAGGATTCTTATCGTGGACGATGATGCGTCGATAAGATATATGTTGACCGAGATTTGCTCATTCGTCGGATGGGGGACCGTTGCGGTCAGCAATGGCAGAGAATGTCTGGAGGCATTTGACAGTATGGGAGCGGATGTTGTTCTGGTCGATTACCACATGCCGGAAATGGATGGATTGCTGACAGTCCGAGAACTCCGGAAACGAAACGATGAAGTGCCGATTCTTGTATTAACGGTGGACGAACGGCAGGAAATCGCAGATCGGTTTTTGGATGAAGGGGCGACTGATTTTGCTTTAAAACCCGTTAAAGCTCCCGACCTCATCTCACGCATTCAATTGCATATCCGGCTTATCCAGCTCACGAGATCTTCCCAAGGAGATTCGAGGACAGAGCAGGAAGAGGTATTTGTCACCAAGGGTATCAGTAAAATTACGCTGTCTCACATTGTCAACTATTTGCGCTCCCACAGGGATCCCTGTACGATCGACGATATCACTAGAGAATTGGGGTTGGCATATCCTACTGTATACCGATACCTCACCCATCTCATGCAAAAAGGGAAAGTACGAACGATCGTAAGTTATCAGAAAGTGGGAAGACCCAAAAACCGTTATCAATGGATGCAAAATTGATCACCGCTGTCACTGATTTTTGAGTGGCAGTTTTTTTCTTTTTTTTCTCTTCTATACATCATCACAAAAAAGTTATAATTAATAACAGAGTTTTAATAAATTTCAGCTAACTTGATAGGTGTGAGAGAAGGGTTCAGATGAAACCAATCATTGGAATAACAGGGTACGTCTGCGAAAAATGACTTTGGCAACAAAGGTAGTTTAAAGAGAGTGAGGTCGCGGGATGAAGCCGTTGCTTACGGTTCGCGGTTTAAAAACACATTTTTTTACAGACGATGGTGTCGTTCGTTCTGTAGATGGAGTGGACATTATTGTTCATGAGGGAGAAACGGTTGGTATAGTTGGTGAATCAGGATGCGGGAAGAGCGTCACTTCCATGTCGATTATGCGTTTAATCCCTTCCCCTCCGGGTAAGATTGTTGAAGGGTCTATCATGTTCCAGGACAAAGATCTGGTTCAACTGACCGAGAAGGAAATGCGGGACATAAGAGGCAATGATATTGCAATGATTTTTCAGGAACCCATGACAAGCCTCAATCCGGTGTATACCATCGGAGATCAAATCAGTGAAGCGATTCGGCTGCACATGGGGCTTAAACGGAAGGAAGCGGAACAGCGTGCGGTTGAGCTGCTGCGACAGGTGGGGATCCCTAGGGCAGAACAAATCGTTCATGATTACCCCCATAGCCTTTCCGGAGGAATGCGGCAACGGGTAATGATCGCGATGGCAATGGCCTGCAATCCGAAGCTTCTGATTGCTGACGAGCCCACAACGGCTTTGGATGTGACCATCCAAGCCCAGATTCTGGATTTGATGAGAAAACTGAAATCAGAACGGGGGACATCCATACTCATGATCACACATGATCTTGGTGTAGTGGCGGAGATGTGTGATCGGGTAATCGTCATGTACGGCGGCAAAGTGGTGGAAGAAGCGGATGTGGTGACAATTTTCGAATCCCCAAGCCACCCCTATACAAAAGGACTTTTACAATCGATTCCTTCTTTGGAAAGCGAGAAAGAGTGGCTCGAGTCTATTCCCGGCAGCGTTCCGATTCCATCGGAGATGCCGGTGGGGTGCAAATTTGCACCCAGATGCCAGAATGCGATGGAGAGATGTCATAAGGAAGAGCCGGAACTGTATGAAGTGGCTTTTGGGCACAAGTCCCGCTGCTTCTTGATGGCGTAGGAGGTTCCGCATGTCAAACGTACTTTTGCAAGTAAAGAATCTCAAAAAATACTATCCGATCCGTGCCGGTTTGACGCGCAAGATAGTCGGAAACGTAAAAGCAGTCGATGGTGTGGATTTAACAATCTATCGGGGAGAAACATTTGGTCTCGTAGGAGAATCAGGATGCGGAAAGTCAACGACCGGACGCTCGATTCTGCGGCTGATTGCACCCACTGACGGAGAAATCTTCTTTGACGGGAGGGACATCGCTTCTTTGTCAGCCCGGGAGATGCGTCATGTGTATCGAGATATGCAATTGATCTTTCAGGATCCCTATGCTTCGTTAAATCCGCGCAAAACAGTTGAAAAGCTTATCGCCGAGCCGATGCTCGTACATAATTTATATACCCCGGCTGAACGAACAAAGCGTGTACATGAGCTGCTGGAAGTGGTTGGGTTAAGCTCCTACCATGGATCTCGGTATCCGCACGAATTCTCCGGCGGTCAGCGCCAGAGAATTGGCATTGCCCGTGCATTGGCTCTGCATCCGAAATTGATCATCGCCGACGAACCGGTATCTGCCTTGGACGTGTCGATACAATCACAGGTGCTGAATCTTTTGCGCCAGTTGCAAAGAGATTTTGATCTGACCTATCTATTCATCGCTCATGATCTTAGCGTAGTGAAGCACATCAGTGATCGTATCGGAGTCATGTATCTGGGGAGGATCGTGGAGCTTTCAGACAAGAAAAATCTTTATGAAAAACCGATGCATCCGTATACGCAGGCACTCTTATCGGCTGTGCCGGTCGCCAATCCAAAGGCAAAGCCCGAACGCATTCTCCTTGAAGGGGATGTGCCGAGTCCAGCCAATCCTCCGCAAGGCTGCGCTTTTCATCCGAGATGTTCTGCTTGCATGGACATCTGCAAGACAGTTCGCCCGGAACTTCGCGACGTTGGTGATGGCCACTTTGTGGCGTGCCACCTATATAACAATTAAAAAGCCAAACAAGGGGGTCAAAGTCTGAAATCCTTAGCAAATGCACGTATCCAAGAAAAAGCGCATACCAAATAAGCCGTACACAAGA
>NZ_JBHSHC010000087.1:0-9103 GCF_042652925.1 Effusibacillus consociatus | reverse complement strand
CTCACGGAATTGGGCGCAGCAGTTGCGGCAAGACAAAGGGGCCGTACCGCGCAAGTTCCGGGAAGCGTTGAATCAAGTGATTCCGGAGGCAGAAAAGTGGCTCTGCACCATCGAGAATACAACGGAACTTGTAAAGGAAGGGTATCTGTTGAAAGGATCCAACCTTGTGAACCAATTCCAGGATGAAATTAGGGAATTGAGATCCCAAGGAGTCGTGGTTCATGGTGCTTGAGAAGAAAACACAACCACGCTGTTCGTTTTGTGATTCGATAGATGTTTCGCTCTTGTCTCCTTTTGGTACCGCTCAGTTGGTTCGTCAATATTACTGCAATTCCTGCCATAGTGTTTTTGAATTTATTAGATGGCAAAGTACAGAAGAAGACGAACAGGAGGTGTAATCATTTGGAGTTGATTACCACAGTCGGTGTAGTCGGTTCTGGTACCATGGGAGCCGGTATTGCGCAGGTTGTAGCACAGAATGGCTTTCATGTTGTTTTATACGATATTAAGGAAGAGATAGTGGAACGGGCATTATCAGGTATTTTTGCTCGAGTTCAAAGGCTGTTTGAAAAAGGGAAGCTGTCGAGAGACGAATACGATGCCCTGAAAGCACGGTTACAAACAACTGCTACCTTGGCCGATATGAGCAGTTGCCAACTAGTTATCGAAGCTGCACCTGAAAAAATGGAGATTAAAAAAGAAATTATTCAACAGTTAGATCAACATTGTCCGGAGAATACCATTCTTGCAACGAATACATCTTCGTTTTCGGTTACTGAGATTGGAAGCGTTTCCAAACGTCCTGATCGTGTTGCAGGGATGCATTTCTTCAATCCCGTTCCCCTCATGCCGTTAGTCGAGATTATAAAAGGGATACGTACGGAAGATAAGACGATAGACATTCTTGTTCAATTTGCCTTGGCATTGGATAAACACCCAGTCACATGCCAAGATACGCCTGGATTTATTGTCAACCGTGTGGCCCGTCCGTTCTATAACGAAGCATTGAGAATCAAGGGGGATCGAGTAGCCTCTGTTGAGCAAATTGACCGGATTATGAAAAAAGCCGGGAAGTTCCGGATGGGCCCATTTGAGCTGCAGGATTTGATTGGAATCGATATTAATTTTTCGACAACAGAATCCGTTCATCAAGGGTTTTTCGGCGAGGATCGTTTCCGCCCGCACTTTTATCAGCAAAGAATGATGCAATCCGGCAAGCTTGGTCGAAAGGTGGGAGGAGGATATTACGATTATGAACAATAAAATGAAGATTTCGGTTATCGGTTCTGGACCATTGGCAGATGCACTCTTGAGTCTGGCCAGTTCAGAGGTCGATTTCGAGATCGTCCCCTTCGATCAAGTAGAAAGAAAATTGAAGATTGTCGATGCGATTATTGAAACAACCAATCTGGATTTGGGACAGAAGAAAGCAAATCTGCAGGAAGTTGAACGGTATGTTTCAAGCGATACACTCATTCTTTCCAGTTGCTTAGGAGTAACGGCTACAGAGGCTGCCTCGTGGTTATCCTATCCACATCGTTTGGTAGGCTTTGCTGCTTTTGCACAACACGAGCAAGTGGAGCTCATCGAGATTGCCCCGGCACTTCAAACAGAGAGCTCATTTATTGAAAAGGCGAGTCTCCTGCTGCGTGGAATCGGGAGTGAAGCAGAAGTGGTCGATGACCAAGTTGGACTCGTCTTTCCCAGAATATTGTCGATGATTATCAATGAAGCGGCTTTTGCCCTCATGGAAGGAGTCACAACTGCTGAGGATATCGACATAGCCATGCAAAAAGGAACCAATTACCCATTAGGACCGTTGGCCTGGGCAGATGAAGTGGGGATTGATGAGGTCTATGCGGTAGTAGCGGGGTTGCACAGAGATTTAGGTGAAGACCGTTATCGTCCTGCACCTCTGTTGAAGAAAATGGTTCTCGCCGGATGGCTTGGAAAGAAGTCTGGTAAAGGTTTTTATAGTTATATGAATCAAGGCTTAAAGGAGCCGATAGCATGAGAGAAGCTGTTATTATCGATGCCGTTCGAACTCCGATTGGCAAGTACAATGGAGCATTAAAAGATGTTCGTGCCGATGATTTGGCGGCACATGTCATTCGCGAATTGCTGGCCAGAAATCCGATTGATCCGTCGTTAGTAGAGGATGTTTATTTTGGCTGTACGAACCAAGGAGGTGAAGATAATCGAAATGTGGCCCGCATGGCGTTGTTATTAGCCGGTATGCCAGAGACGGTACCGGGCGTCACCGTTAATCGTTTGTGCGCATCCGGATTGGAAGCGGTAAATCAAGCGGCAGCAGCAATCAAGTCAGATCTCGGGGATGTTTTTATCGCAGGCGGAACCGAAAGCATGACACGAGCTCCTTATGTAATGATGAAGCCCCAGCTTGGCGGTATGCGGGACAATCAAACGCTATATGATACGACCATCGGTTGGCGTTTGGTGAATCCGACTTTAGCTAAACTTTATCCACCTATCAGTTTAGGCGAAACCGCGGAAAATGTGGCCGAACGCTATGGAGTATCACGGGAAGAACAAGATGAATTCGCATTAAGGAGCCAAATGAAGGCACATCAGTCAATTACAAACGGTCGTTTTAAAGATGAAATCGTTCCAGTAACGGTCCCCCAGCGTAAGGGTGAAGTCAGGATCTTCGATACAGATGAGTTTCCCAGACCGGATACGACATTGGAAAAATTGTCACAATTAAAGCCGGCATTCCTGGAAGGTGGAACCGTTACCGCCGGTAACTCATCCGGTATAAACGATGGGGCCAGTGCACTGCTGATCATGGAGAGGGAAACGGCAGAACGGTTAGGGCTTAAACCTATGGCCCGGATTGTTTCTTCGGCGGTCTCTGGGGTGCATCCTTCCTATATGGGTATTGGGCCGATTCCAGCGACGCAAAAGGCATTAAAGCGAGCGGGTCTATCGGTTGACAGTCTGGATTTAATCGAACTGAACGAGGCGTTTGCATCTCAATCTATCGCTTGTATTAAGGAGCTTGGCCTTGACATAGGGAAGGTCAATGTAAACGGCGGCGCTATTGCTTTAGGTCATCCATTAGGATGCAGCGGTGCCCGTATTACCACCACATTACTTCATGAAATGATGCGAAGGGATTGCCGTTATGGGTTAGCGACGATGTGCGTGGGAGTAGGACAAGGTATAGCAACTATCATTGAAAAACTATAAGGGAGGAAACATCATGTTAAAAGATAGATATCAACTATTTATCAATGGAGAATATGTAGAGAGCAGTAACGGTGAATTTTTTGAAACGCATAACCCTGCTACAGGAGAAGTGATCGCTACAGTCGCGAAGGCAAGCAAGGAAGATGTGGATAAAGCGGTTGCGGCGGCTCGCACGGCGTTTGAAGAGGGAAAATGGCCGAAGTTTACAGGAGCTAAACGTGCAAGGCTGCTAAATAAAATAGCCGGTATTATGACAGAAAGATTTGAAGAATTGGTCCGTGCCGAAGTTCTGAATAGCGGAAAGACCGTGGACGCAGCCAAAGGACAGATTATGCAAGCGATTGAGGACTTTGAATTTTATGCTGCTGCCGCTATGACCTTGGGAGGGGAGACAAAGCCAGTACCGAACGGTTTCTTTAACTATACCGTAAAGGAACCGATTGGAGTCTGCGGTCAAATCATCCCTTGGAACTATCCGTTAATGATGGCGGCATGGAAAATCGCTCCCGCTTTAGCAGCAGGTTGCACCGTCGTATTGAAGCCAGCTAGCCCTACTCCGATTACCGCTTATATGTTGGCTGAAATTTGCCACGAGGCTGGCGTGCCTGCAGGTGTGGTGAATGTGATCACAGGAAGCGGCTCGGAAATTGGGCCTTATATGACCGAGCATCCTGGTATTGATAAGGTAGCCTTCACTGGAGAAACGGAAACAGGAAAAGACATTATGGCACGTGCCTCCGTTACCTTGAAACGGGTCACTTTGGAATTAGGTGGAAAATCCCCTAACATTGTATTTGATGATTGTGATATTGATGCGGCTGTCGACGGCTCTTTGTTCGGGATTTTTTATAACACCGGACAATCTTGTGAAGCCCGTTCCCGGTTATTTGTACATGAGAAAATTTATGACACGTTTATGGAAAAATTCTTGGAAAAGGCAAACCGTATACGCGTAGGCAATCCGTTCGAGAAGGGCGTACATGTAGGTGCCGTGATTTCGAGCAGTCACGAAAAGGTGATTGACGGTTATGTAAAATTGGCCGTTGAAGAAGGCGGAGAAATCCTGTATGGAGGAAAACGTCCGGAAGGTCCCGAGTTTGAAAAAGGAAACTGGTATATGCCTACTATTATTGGCAACGTGACCAATAACATGCGGGTAGCACAGGAAGAAATTTTTGGTCCGGTCGTTGTTGTCATAAAGTTCAGCGATGAAAACGATGTGATTCGTCAAGCAAATGATACGATCTTTGGTCTGGGATCCGCTATCTGGACAAAGGATCATGGAAGAGCCCATCGGGTTGCGGCAGCCATTCGTGCAGGAATTGTGATGGTCAACTCCCCAATCTCCGCGTTTCCTGGAACTCCGTTTGGAGGTTATAAACAGTCCGGGTTTGGCCGGGAATTGGCTCTGGAAACATTAAATCTGTACACGGAAACCAAAAGCGTGATTTCGTACGTTGGGAGCCGTCCGTTAAATCCTTTCGGACTCTAGTATTTAGCAATTGACAGTATAGTCAAAGTTTTAGACAAAGTATTTTTAGAAAATATATTGAAAACATTACGACATTAATATATTATGTATTTAGAACGAAAGAAAATAAAACATAATAAAAATTACGGGAGGGTTTCACAATGGCAGTTGAGACATTGAAAAAAGCAAATCTTACGTTGGTAAAAGACAATGGGATTGCAGAAATTCATTTGCACGTAAACAAAACCAACTCTTACAGCTTAGACTTTTACAAAGAATTGAATGCGGCGATTGACGAGATTCGATTTGACCCTGAGATCAAGGTAGTCGTCTTGATGAGTGATATGCCGAAGTTCTTCTCTGCAGGAGCGGATATCAACTTTCTGAAAGCGGCAGAACCTCGCTTCAAGACTCAATTCTGCTTGTTCTGCAATGAAACATTGGACAAAATCGCCCGTTCTCCACAAATCTACATTGCCTGCCTGGAAGGTCATACGGTTGGCGGCGGTCTGGAAATGGCACTTGGTTGTGACCTTCGCTTCATGGGCGATCAAGCGGGTAAGATCGGGCTTCCCGAAATCACTCTTGGGGTATTGGCCGGAACTGGCGGAACCCAGCGTTTAGCCCGCTTGGTTGGACATTCCCGAGCTTTGGATATGAACATTACGGGAGATTTGCTTACTCCACAGGAAGCATTGGAAATCGGCTTGGTCAATAAAGTATTCCCGCAAGAGGAAACTCGAACCCGGACATTGGAATATGCAAGAAAGATTGCAAACAGTGCAACATATGCTGCATCCAACATCAAGCTGTCGATTATGAACGGAAAAGAGATGCCGCTGAATGTAGCCATCCGTTACGAAGGGGAACTTCAGAACCTGCTGTTCCGTTCCGAAGATGCAAAAGAAGGACTCAGCGCTTTCCTGGAAAAACGTCCGGCAAATTGGAAGGGACTATAATCGGGTCAATCTCGAAAAGCAATATCGGTTGTGGTTCATGGCCGATATTGCTTTTTTTCCAAATTGAGGTGATGACATGGGTGTAAACAGAGTCTCAGAAATTCTTCAAGTGCAATTTCCAATTATTGAGGGTGGAATGGCTTATGTAGGCAACGGAGAACTGGCTGCTGCGGTTTCTAATGGAGGCGGGTTTGGCCAGGTAGCAATATCCGGTCGTACTCCGGAAGGCTTTGAAGAGCAGATTAAAATTGCGATATCGCTAACGGATAAACCATTTGGTGTAAATATACCCATTAGCGGCTACTTTACTTACAACCCTTACTTTGATGTCGTCCAAAAGTATAAGAATCACATTCATGCGATCAGCTTAGCCTCAGGTGATCCAAGGCCTTACATTCCCTACTTTAAGGGAATGGGATTAAAGGTGATGGTTCTGGTTGGCAGTGTAAAACATGCGATCAATGCGGAAAAAGCGGGAGCGGATATTGTGATTTGCGAAGGATTCGAAGCGGGGGGACGAAACAGCCCTTATGAATTGACCCTTTTTGGACTTGTTCCACAAATTTCAAAAGTGGTGACCATACCTGTTGTAGCGGCCGGGGGAATTGCCACGGGTCGAGGGGTTATTGCTGCTATGGCATTGGGAGCTGAAGGGGTACAAATGGGAACTCGATTCATTGCAACTACTGAATGTCAAGCACATGATCATTATAAAAACTTGCTTGTTGATGCAAAAGATGATTCAACAGTTGTTGTTGAAAGAAGTGTAGGAAGAGTCAGCAGGGTACTAAAGAGTCCATATGTCAATAAAGTAATTGAGCTGGAACGAAAGAATCCTGCACCTGAAGAACTTTATCCTTTTATTAGCGGACAGAGAAATCGTCTGGCCGCTCTTGAAGGTAATGTAGAGGAAGGGTGGATTCATGCGGGGCAATCGGTTGGAATGATTACATCTGTAATTCCTGCGGCAGAAGTGATTCAACAGATTGTTCAAGAGATGGATGAATACAGAGAGAGCTTAAATCATGCTTTAGACCTGTTTTTGAACCCTAGCGGAGAAGTTCGAATATAGGGGAGGAGGTAAATCACTTGAATATTCAGCAAATCAGCGAGAATCTTTATCGAATTCCGATTCCCGTTCCCTTTCCGATGAAATATATTTATTGTTATCTTTTTAAAGGAAAAGAAGGCTGGGAAATGATTGATGCGGGGTTTAATTATCCTGCGGCACAAGAGGCATGGTGGGAAGTATTCTCTTATTTGGAGTTGAATCCAAAAAACATTCGCGTTATTTATATTACTCATTTTCATCCTGATCATTTTGGGTTGGCTGGCTGGATGCAGCAAGTAACGGGAGCGCCTGTTTATATTGGCATGGAGGATTATCAAATGGTAACAAGAGTTTGGGATCCTCAAAGCATACAGGCAAAACGAATAGGAGAAATGTGCACGCAAAACGGTGTATCTGCAGTTCTATCTGAACAGATCGTCGAACACATGGAGAAATTGAATAAGCATGTTTTGCCGATGCCTGAACTAACTCCCTTAACTGATCAAGAAGTGCTTCTGGGAAATGAATACTGGCAAGTTATACACACACCAGGTCATAGTGATGGACATATTTGCTTTTATCAATCTAAAAAACGTGTTTTGATTGCTGCAGATCACATTCTTGATAAAATTACGCCAAATATCAGTCTCTGGCCGGGATGTCGTTCAAATCCTCTTCAAGATTACTTAGATTCACTTCAGAAAATTAAATTGCTTGATGTGGAACAGGTACTTCCGGGCCACGGTCGAATTATTACTCATCTTTCTGATCGAGTTGATGAAATATTGCAGCATCATGAACAAAGATTGGATAAGATGTATTCCCTGGCTAAAGAGGGTCGTACGGCCTACCAGATTGCAGATGTTGTTTTTAGCCATAAGGAGCTGACGCCACATCAATGGCGATTTGCTATGGCTGAAACCTTGGCACATCTTGAGTTTCTTGTAGCCAATGGGAAGCTTGCAAAAATAGAGGATGAAAAGATTGTATACGCGGACTCTGGAAAGGAGGAGTTCGTATATCTTCGCAACCCTTAACAGGCGCACCCAAGACGGAATACTCCCAATTAAACAGACAATATTGGAAACAAAATGTAAAAGAGATTCCTAAATATTTAACGGTTTCCAGTGTTTCGAACGGTCTGATCGCTTGGTTGTTCGGTGTCACGGGACCCCTCCTCATCGTTTTGCAATCTGCAGAGAAAGGCAACCTTGCGGTTGATGTAACTTCTTCCTGGATTTTTTCGATTTATTGTGTTGGCGGTATATTATCGTTGTTGTTATCGATTTATTACCGGCAGCCGATTGCTGTTGCCTTTTCCATACCTGGAGCTGTTCTGGTCGGATCAACCTTGTCTCAACATACATTCCCTGAAGTTGTGGGCGCCTACATCATAACGGGTATTCTTATTCTTATTTTAGGCCTTCTGGGCGTAATTAATCGTGTCATGAAAATTCTACCGATGCCGATTATGATGGGAATGGTTTCCGGCGTATTGCTTCCTTTTGGAACAGATATCTTTGTATCGGTTTTGGAAAACCCTCTGTTAAATGGGATCATATTATTTGTGTTTTTATTGATTTCCCTTTTCGACAGACTCTCAAAAAAATTCCCTCCTATTTTAGGAGCCATTCTAGCAGCGATTATTCTCCTTACTGGTTTGGATCTCGTTCATCTGAACGAAGTCTCCTTGTCAGTTGCCAAACCTCAATGGTTTAGGCCTGATTATAATCTTGCGGTAATCGGGGAACTGGTCTTTCCGCTCGCACTTACGGTCATTGCTATTCAAAATGCGCAAGGGATTGGTGTTTTAAAAAGTATGGATTACCATCCGCCGGTCAATGCGATGACAAATTGGAGCGGGATAGGGTCCATTTTCAACGGATTTTTTGGTGGGCACTCAGCATGTATTGCCGGACCTATGACTGCCATTGTGTCGGGGAAGGATACAGGGCCAAAAGAAGGGCGTTATGCAGCTGCAATTGTTTTAGGCTTTTTTTGGTTTTTATTTGGAGTGTTTGCTCCTGTGGCAGCCGCTATTACCCAAATGATTCCTGCTTCCTTAATTAAATTGCTGGGTGGATTGGCGATGGTCGGTGTGCTGATGAGTTCTTTGCACATGAGTTTTGCCTCTCATTTTAGAATGGGTGCGTTATTTTCTTTTATGATTACGATTTCGGGTTTTACGATCTTAAACATCGGTCCTCCTTTTTGGGGATTGGTTGGAGGGATTGTTGTATCACTACTGCTCGAAAGAAAAGACTTTTTGAATCTTTAAAGATTGAACCAACGGTAGAGTACCTGATGTGTTCAATCTTTTTTTGTACTTATAAGACAATCCATATTATTTACACTTGACAGAAAACTTATCAGTATTTAGTATTATGTTATAAAGACGATAATTTAAAAAAC
>NZ_JBHSHC010000086.1:0-58297 GCF_042652925.1 Effusibacillus consociatus | reverse complement strand
AAAAACGCTCAAGGTTAACGGATTTCATTCCGTTTTGTGCCTTGAGCGAAGCGAAAGGAATGGGTATAAATATGAAAATGCATGTCGGTATCAATGTTACCAATCTGGAGAAGTCAATTGATTTTTACAGGAATCTGTTTGGTGCAAGGGTGGATGTGGGAAGACAATCAACAAGAAAATTCTTGCAGCACCAATCTGGAACCATGCAAGTGTACCCCTGAACCTGCTTGCTGTTAAAATTTTTACGGTTGGTCAGCTTTAAAGAGTTCCCCGGCATCGTCGGGGATTTTTCGTTTTGTGATATAGTAAGAAAAGAAGCGTTTTCAGACTTCGGGAGGAGTTACAGTGAATCATAAACCAATCCGCGTGTTGTTCGTATGCTTGGGCAACATTTGCCGTTCCCCGCTCGGGGAGGGAATCTTCAGAGAGTTAGTTCGTGAAAAGAGGCTCTCCGACTTTTTTGAGGTCGATTCGGCAGGTACAGCCGGTTATCATGTCGGAAGTCTTCCCGATCCCGGTTCACGCAGGGCTGCCCAACGGAGAGGCTATTCAATCGAGGATCAAAGGGCTCGTCAGATCCTGGATCGAGATTTGGATGAGTTCGATTACATCATTGCCATGGATGAGTTGAACCGCCGCAATCTCCGGCGGCTGGGAAACGGGAAAGCGAAGATTTTTCTGATGCGGGATTTCGATCCCAAGCGACAGGCCCAACAAGCACTGGATGTTCCCGATCCCTGGAGTAAAGGGGACGAGGCGTTTGAAGAAACCTATCTTATCATTGAACGTTCCTGCAAAGAATTTCTTTCCTATCTGATTGAGCAGCACAATCTCAAGCAAATGTAAGTCCACGTTGATAAAAGATGGCATTTTCGATACAGTAGAGGAAACTGCAGGCAATCAGGAGGCCATTATCATGCATGACAGATTTTCCGGTGTGGCGGAGGCAGCTGCCCGCGAAGCGGGGCATCTGATCCGGGAACGCATCGGCCGAGCAAGAGAGGTTGGCGAAAAAACTTCCAATGTCGACCTTGTCACGGAAGTAGACAAGCAATCGGAAGCAGTGATTCGCACGGAGCTGTTGGCCGCTTTTCCTGAACATAAGATTCTGGGGGAGGAAGGCGTGGCCCCGGGTTCGGCTGCATCTGCCGAAGCTCTAAACAAAGCGCTGTCAGCCGAGTACTTGTGGATCGTTGACCCAATTGACGGCACAACAAATTTCGTGCACGGTTTACCGGGGTGTACCGTTTCCATCGCACTTGCTCATCGGGGTGAGGTCATCGTTGGAGTGATTTATGATCCGCTGCGGGATGAGATGTTTACGGCAAGCAGAAATCAGGGAGCTTTCTTAAACGGAACCCCCATTTCCGTATCGAAGGAAGACAATCTTGGGGTAAGCTTGCTTGCAACGGGGTTTCCCGGGGATAAAGAGTGGGCGCGCGAGGTGAATCTTCGCGGGATGGTGGCACTCAGCCCTATATGCCGCAATATTCGGGCGATCGGGTCCGCAGCTCTTCATCTTGCTTATGTGGCTTGCGGCCGCTTGAGCGGGTTCTGGGAGATCGACTTGAACGCCTGGGATATGGCTGCGGGAAGTTTGTTGGTCCAGGAAGCGGGCGGAACAGTAACGAACACCGCAGGCGTCGATTATTCTTTGGATGTCCGCCATATTGCGGCTTCCAACGGCTTGATCCATACCGAACTGATTCGTGCGTTGAAACAGTCGGACGCAACGGGACTGTAAATTTAGGGGATGACACCCGGCCAGGGAAAACATGCTATTCCTGATTAACACTAAAAGGAGAGAAACCTTGTGGCAGGATTATTATGTAGCGCGTCAAACCAAGGCTACTCCTCCTTTTTCTGATGCATTCGTTAACCGCAAGGTTTCCCCTGGTCCTGTCTTAAATTTCCTGTTCAATCCTTTCTATTTCTTTATCTATTCTCTTCAAAAACTCTTTTCTCTCCCGTAATCTCTGTTTCTCTGTTCTAAGAAAATCTTCAACCTCTTTCGTAGCCTCTATGGCTCCCTCTATTGCTTCTTCTACATTCCTCAGCTTTATTGCTGCTGATTTCACAAGTTCCAATTGTGCTTTTAGAGCCTGCATCTCTCTCCGCTTGAATAATTTTAAAAGCTCCCATATGTTTTCGTCTTCTTGAGGTGACATACATGAATACCTCCCTTTTACTTGACTAACGTTTCCACACATAGTGTAATTTATCGTATGAAGGAGCTTCGGAATCTGTATGGACATTCATGGAGGGGGAATGTCCATTTTTGTTTGGACGGATAGCACGAATAAGAAAGCTCCTGTCTTTCTTTTTGCATGAAAAATGGGGAAACCGTTTATCCTGTGGAACAGCACCGGATGGAGGACTAACGTTTAGATGTTGGGCGATTGGACTTGGAGCAATGTCCAAGACAAATTATGGAACAAGATGTACAATAAACGTGTTGAGTATGACTTTTCATTCAATGTTGGACATAAGTATCTATTATCCCGTTTAAGTCTCTCAGTTTTTGAACATAATTATTTCAACATATTTATCTCCATTAATTTTGGTGTCGAACGGACGGAGGGCATTATGCTTGATTTTATTCTCAAATATCGCAATCAATTGATTAATCTTGCTCTATTTTTGGTTGTTGTTTTTCTGGTCTATGTCATACTAAGATGGCTGGTTCCATTTGTGGTTCCTTTGATAGTCGGCATCATTATCGCTCTTCTGATTGAGCCGTTGGTCCGTTTTCTAAGCCAACAGGCCAGGATGCCCCGTTGGATTGCATCGATTTTCTCGCTTCTGCTGGTGTTTGGCGGGGGGGTTGCTTTACTTGTCGTTTTAAGTGCGAAGTTAGTGATCGAACTGGCAGATTTGGCACGTAATATCCCGGAATGGTCACAGGCGGTTGTGAATCGTTTTTACGGCGACATTTCAAGGTTAATTCAGTTATATTACGCGAATGTGGATGAAAAATTTCAAGCGAAGGTCAATGAAAACCTGGTGAACCTCGGACAGACTGTCGGGAAGATGGGGGTATCATTTGTACAGTCTGCACTGCATGGCATCAGTTCAGTTCCGAATCTGGTTGTGATCCTGATTTTGTCACTGTTCATCAGTTACTTCGTCAGCAAAGACTTCCTGGTTTTCAAGCGGAAAATAGGTACATGGATGCCGGTTGATATTCGTGAAAAAGGGCAAGTGGTCTATGCGGACGTTACTGCGGCGATCGGGGGATACATCCGGGGGCAGGCGATCCTGATTACAATTACTGCCGTGCAGGTTCTGGCCGGGCTGCTGATTCTGCATGTTCCGTACGCTTTCTCGTTGGCGCTGTTGGCCGCTTTTCTTGACATTCTTCCTTTGTTGGGAACCGGTACCCTGTTTGTGCCGTGGGCACTCTATTCCCTGTTTACAGGTGATACCCGTCTTGGTGTAGGCTTGTTGATCGTGTATGGTTTGATCGTGATTGTTCGTCAGGTGATGGAGCCGCGCATCCTGGCCAATACGATTGGGCTTGATCCGCTTGCAACCATCGTGGTGATGTATGCGGGTTATACCGCGGCGGGATTCATCGGATTGCTGCTCGCCCCTTTCATTCTGATCGCTTTCCAATCGCTGCTCAAAGTCCGCATGTTTGATTTGATCATTGGAGCCGGAGACAGGAAAGGACCGCCGGTTCGCCGGTAATCGAGGAAAAGTCACTATGATTGAATTGCGAGAATTGGGGCCCGAGCATGCGGATGTACTTCACCGGCTGCTCCGGATCAGTCGGACTGGCTTCGATGGGTACTTGGCGGAAGAAGTTCTGGGATGGTCGATCTCCCGGCTTGTATGTCTGGGGGATCAGATTGTCGGACTGATCCAGGTTCGGAAATTGGACTCGGAAAAAGCGTACGGAGTTCTTGGTACCTGGCTTGTGCCACAAGTGTGGGGAACGGGAGTGAATCAAGCTGCCAAAGAGGCAATGCTCCGCCTGGTTTTTGAAGAACGGACGGATGTGGATCGGGTGTATTTTTGTATTGAGGAAGAGAATGTGCGCTCGCTTAGGGCGGCGGAAAAGCTTCGGTATGTGAAGAAAATTGGAGAAGAAGACGTGCCTTGCGAGCTGGTGGATGATTTGCGTGATGTCTCGGGGACACAGCGAAGATGGTATGCAATTATGCGTGAAAGTTTCATAAGATGCGGGTGAAAGGACGCTCATGGTAGCGTTCTTTTGTTTTTGATCCATGTATGCGAAACAGGAAAGATTTGCAGGCATAGATCACGGTTTTTACGGAAATTACCTGCCAAGTTGGATAAAAGTGTACTGGAAAGTGAGTTGAAGGATGTGTTACTATACGAATATATGTTCCGAACGCAAGTTCGTACAATGGAGGATCTTATGAGCAATCGCCGCCTGTTCAAGATCAAAAGCAAAACAGTGCTGAATCGCGTTACAACTCCCGCGATGCCCTTCACCTGGTCGATTAATCCTTATCGTGGTTGTTCGCACGGATGTGCATTTTGTTACGCCCGAAATACTCATGAATTTATTGGCATGAGTGCAGATGATTCGTTCCGTACCCATTTGTTCGTGAAAGAGGATGCTCCGGCTGTACTGCGTCGGGAACTGGCAAAGGGAAAGTGGAGGGGAGGCCGGGTTCAGGTCGGCACAGCGACCGATCCCTATCAACCACTGGAGAAACAGCAGGAACTCACGAAACAAATTTTGGAGGTTCTCGCCTTCTATCGTGTTCCAACTTCCATCACAACAAGATCCCCCTTAATTCAGCGGGACATCGAGCTGCTGCGGGAGTTGAACCGTTATGCGGATTGCTCTGTCCAGATTTCAATCAACACATTGGACGTTAAAATATGGCGTTCGATCGAGCCTGAATCGCCACACCCTCAGGCAAGGTTTGACACAGTAAAGAAATTGCGGGAAGCGGGAATCCGAACGGGGATCTTATTGGCGCCGGTTCTTCCGTTTTTAACAGATGATGTTCCGATGTTGAAGCGGTTGGTTCAGTCTGCCCGGGAATCTGACGCTTCATTTGTCGTTCCTTCGATCTTGCGGCTGAAACCCCAAGTCAAGCAATGGTTTTTCGGGCAGCTGGAAGCCCATTTTCCGGAAACCGTTGCTTCCTACCGCAATCTTTACAAAGGAACCTATGTGGAGGAGAGGTATGCAAAGCGCTTCCAGGAAAAAATGGGCCCGATCCTTCAACATTGGGGCTATACAAAAGAATTTTTTGCCGATGGAGATGATGTTTATCCTGGAGTCGCTTATAGGCAAAGCGCCAAAGTGCCGGCAGAAGAGAAAAAGGAACAGTTGTCCTTCGAATCGATCGCTTTTCGTCCCATTAAACCTTCGGAACAAAGGAAATAAACTCTTCCACCGTCTGGTCCAAAAGTTTGCGATCTCTGTAAAGAAGATATAAAGACCAATCAATCTGGGGCATGTCTGCAATCGGAACCGGCACCAACTCTCCCCGTTCGAGTTCGGGTTTTGCAACCAGTTCCGGCAGGAAGGTAATAACACCACCGCTGGCCGCAAGTGTTTTAGCCGCTTCAACGGGTGATACTTTCACCAGTCCGCGTGGCGGGTGCCCAATTTCCTGTGTCAAGGTCGACAGAAAGTCTTCATAGCCCGGTCCCCAATTGACCATAGCCAGCTGCATATTCTTTAAATCAGCCAAACGGCAGGACTCGGAACGGGTTAGTGGATGTGCAGGAGACGCGAAAGCGAGAATGGGTCCCTGATAAACTTGAATCTGCTTAATGCCAGCTCGAACAGGAGCCGAGATCACGAAGCCGACTTGTACCACATCGTCCAAGAGCATCTGCAGGACCTGGTGAGAATGCCCCGTATACATCACGATGTCCACGTCATGCTCCAGAGTGAAGGAATGGATCACCGGAGGGAGCAGATACGCTCCAATTGCAGCAGTGGCTCCTACTGTTAAACGCCGAACCGGATTTCCTTCCAAGCGGACAGCCTCTTTGCCTTCTTGCAGAACTTCTAAAGCCCGTTGGACATACGGCAGAAACACCTCTCCCGCTTTCGTCAACTCCACCCCTCGCGAGGTTCGATCGAAAAGGGATTGTTCCAATTCGGTCTCAAGAGATTGTATACGAGCGGAAACCGTCGGTTGGGAAAGCCCAAGGCTTGCTGCCGCCACGGAGATACTCCGTTCCCGGGCAACCCTTTCGAACACCAGTAACGCTTGCATATCCATAAGATCACCCCGTTAAAACTGAAAAAAGCCAATTCGATAAGATGATAGCATATTTGTCAGCACGATTACAGAATGATGCCCGCGAAAGAGAGTATACTTGCAAGAAGAAGGGAAAAAGGAGTTGATCATAATGGCAAACCTACGCAATCTTACTTCTGCCACATTTGACGAAACCATTCAAAACGGGAAGGTTCTGGTCGATTTCTGGGCGACCTGGTGCGGGCCCTGCCGGATGCAAACTCCCGTTCTTGAAAAATTGGCGGGAGAAATGGGCGACATTACGTTCACAAAAGTAAATGTGGATGAGGAACCTGATTTGGCTCAACGATTTGGAGTCATGAGCATTCCAACACTGCTCGTGTTCAATAACGGCCAAGTGGAAAAAACATTGGTCGGCTTTCAAAACGAAGCTCAGCTGAAAGCTGCTTTATCTTAAGACTGTGGTATACTAGACCTACCTGAAATCGCAGCATAGGCATTCACCGAGTCAATGGCTCGGTGAATGCCAAGTGTTTCTACGGGAGGTCCTTTTTTATGGAAGTGTTAAAGATTACTCCGCGAGGTTATTGTTACGGGGTTGTAGACGCGATGGTATTGGCTCAGCAAGCGCTCAAAGACCTGAATGTACCTCGCCCGATCTATATTCTTGGCATGATCGTGCACAATCAGCATGTTGTGGAAGCATTCGAACGGGAAGGGATTATCACCTTGGACGGCGAAGATCGTTTGGCCTTGCTTGACAAGGTGGATCAGGGGACCGTGGTATTTACCGCTCACGGCGTATCGCCGGAAGTTCGCCGCCGGGCGGCGGAGAAAGGACTGACGGTGGTCGACGCCACATGCCCGGATGTAACCAAAACGCATGATCTGATTCGCGAGAAAACGGCAGAAGGGTATGAAGTCCTCTACATTGGGAAAAAGGGGCATCCCGAACCGGAAGGAGCCATCGGAGTGGCGCCTGATCGAGTGCATTTGGTGGAGAAGGCGGACGATCTGCAAAACATTCATCTGAACAGCGATAAAATCCTCGTCACCAACCAGACCACCATGAGTCAATGGGATGTAAAAGATTTGATGAACAGGGTTCTTGAGATCTACCCGCAGGCCGAGATTCATAACGAAATCTGTCTGGCTACCCAGATCCGTCAAGAGGCAGTGGCGGAACAAGCGAAGAATGCTGATGTTGTAATTGTCGTGGGAGATCCTCGCAGCAACAACTCGAACCGTTTGGCTCAAGTGGCTGAAGAGTTAGCGGGTGTCCCCGCCTACCGGGTGGCAGACGTAACGGAGATCGACCCGCAATGGTTAATTGGCAAGAAAGTGGTGGGGGTTACGTCTGGCGCTTCAACGCCCACGCCAATTACAAAAGAAGCGATCGATTGGCTGGAGCAGTTTGACCCGAACAATCCCGCTACGTGGGAGAAAAAAAGGACCGTCAACATGAGCAAGCTGCTGCCTGCCTATCGAGCCAAATAGGAATCTCCCTCCCTCCTGTGAACCAGTTTGTTCCTCCAACAAGGAACGGAAAGAATTGGAATTGGATACCCGAATACCTATATGGGAGACAATTCTAAAGGAGGGATTTGTTATGAAAAAAAGGTGGATTGCATTCCTGGTGGCTGGCAGCTTATCCGTTAGTTTGGCCGGAGCGGGTCTTGCTACAGTGCCGCGGTACGATGAAGGGGTTATTTTTACTGATATTGAAGGGCATTGGGCCAAACCTGCAATACTGAAGTTGTATCACGCCGGTATTGTCAAAGGAGTGGGTGACGGCAAGTATGCTCCGGATCAAATTGTCACCCGGGAACAGATTCTTACTCTGATCATAAAATCATTAGGGACTCCAGTGGAGGAAATAAACCGGGTTACATTTTCTGATGTTCCCGCTTCCCGGTGGTCTCATCCATTTGTGGAAGCCGCCGCGGCAAGATCCATTATTGAAAAGGATTCGAAGTTTGAACCGATGAGAGCGGTTACGCGAGCGGAAGCGGCAGTTTGGGTGTCCCGTGCGGTTCCTCCCATGAATACGGGAATTGGTGGGGGGATGAAGGCACCTTTTTCAGATATAGCGGGTTTACCCGAGTCTGTGCAGTCGGCTATTTCTCATGTTTATCATTTGGGAATCATGGTCGGGGACCGCAAGCAGTTCCGCCCCAATGATACGCTGACTCGCGGTGAGGCGGCGGTACTGATTTCAAACCTGGCGGATCGCATACAAAGCAGCATGGGGGGACAAGGGATGGCGTTTAAAAAGGTTGATCCCGAGAACGCAAGTCCGGCAGTGCAGTCATGGGTAGCCAGTAAAAAAGAGATTCCGGGACCCCATTCCATATCGATGGAGGGGAAAACTTACATCCTGGTGTCACGAGGTCAGAAGCCAAATCCAGGATATGAGATTTCCATCAGTAAAGTGGTCGAGGAACCCGACCGGATTGCGGTTACGGTCGAAGTACGGAATCCTCAGCCCGGCATGATCTATGCGCAAGTGATCACGACACCGTTTGATCTCGTGGAAATTCCCGAGACCAATAAGCCAATTGAACTGAAGAATGCAGTCAATTAAATTGTATGAAGAGCCTCCTGGGTAGTGAGGTTCTTTTTTTATGGGAGAAATTACAGACGTAAGATTTTTAATCATAGTATAAAATTATTTAATAAAGGAAAAAGCGATGATCGTTTTGCAAAAGCCGGGATGACAAAAAAACAAAGCCTCTCGGTTTTGACACATTGTATGATTTTAAAAAAAGATTTGGAAGAGACCAAGGGAGATGATGACAGTGAATCTGGGAATGGTTTTTGAATTTGCCGCGAGCAGGTATCCGGATAAAACTGCTCTTGTGCAAGACAGTACGCGTTACACATTCTCCCAATTAAATGAGGAAGTCAATCGATTGGCTTCTTCCTTGCAAAAGCTCGGCGTCGAAAAAAGAGACCGGGTGATGGTGCTGCTCAAAAATCGGGTTGAGACCGTTTGTTTGTTTTGGGCCATTCAAAAATTGGGAGCTATTTTTACACCGATTAACCTTCGTCTGTCTCCGGAGAATACCCAGTACTGCATTGACGATGCGGAACCAAAAATTGTTGTTTACGAAGGCATTAGCCGCCGTTCCGTGATGACAGCCAAATTTCATCAAAGGCCTGTTTTCATTGGATTGGAAAACGATCAGGGAGATCTCACGTACCGGGAATTGGTCGGCAGGGGGACAACTTGTTTTGAAAGTACTGCCTGCAATGACGAAGATATTGCGGTGATGCTATACACCTCAGGAACTACCGGGTATCCCAAGGGAGTACCCAGATCGCACAAAAACGAATACGCATCTACCATAGCTCACATAGTCCAAAATCACTATGAACCCCTTGAAAGCACGTTGGGGGTGATGCCTTTATACCACACTATGGGGGTTCGCTCTCTCCTTGCGATGTGTATTTTAAACGGAAAATATGTCTTGTCAACCGATTTTGATGCAAGGACTGCTCTGACGTTGTTGGCAAGGGAAAAAATCAGTTGTCTGTACATGATTCCGACTATGTATCACGAGCTGCTTAACGACCCTTCTTTTTCCGAATTCGACTTAACCGCGCTTAGGAAGATCGGGTATGCGGGTGCTCCGATGACCGAAGCGTTAACGAGGAAATGCTTTCAAATGTTGAACCCCCAGCACTTTGTCAACCACTATGGCAGCACGGAAATCTACACGTTCACCACTTGTTCGACACTGGACAAAAAACCGGGATGTGCGGGGAAGCCGGGAATTCATCAACAAATCAGGGTAGTGGAAGCGGATCCTAACGGAGGTTCTTCGCCAGAGGATCGTGTCCCTGCGGGGCAAGTGGGTGAAGTTATTGTGCATGCAGGGTCTATTGAAGCTTTCAAAGGGTATTGGAACCGTCCGGACGCGACAAGAAAAGCAATACGTCATAATTGGTATTTCACCGGAGATCTTGGATTTCTGGATGAAGACGGAGATTTGTACATTGTTGGACGGATAGACGAGATGGTAATTTCCGCTGGAGAAAACATTTCTCCTATGGAAATCGAAGACGTGCTGGTGAGTCATCCGAAGGTGATGGAAGCAGTGGTTCTGGGGGAGGAGGACGAGCGCTGGGGACAGATTGTTGCGGCGTACATCGTTCCGAAAGATTCAACAATCACCGTTCGGGAACTGGATCAATTCTGTAAGCAGCATCAGAAACTCTCCAATTTTAAACGTCCCAGGAAGTATGTGTTCATCAAGGAAATTCCGAAAAGTCCGTCAGGGAAAATACTGCGCCGGGAACTGCGTAATGAAAATTTTACGAAAATTGACTTTTAAAATTTTATCATTTTGGTAGCGATGATGGTTAGGCGCAAAGGAGGATTGTCATGGGTGGGCTGCTGATTGTTGATGATGAAGTGGAAAGTCGTGAACAAGTCCGTTTAATTGTCGAGGAAAGCCAGTACCACTATCTCTCGATATCCGAATCTGACACCGCACAGCGAGGCTTGCTTCTTCTGAAGCAGAATCGGCCAAGCATAGTGATTCTCGATTTATCCTTGCCGGATATGGACGGGATTCAGTTTGGAAAAAAGGTGCTCGAATGCAATCCGGACGTGTCAATCATTGTAGTAACCCACTTGAAAATGTTTGAGATGGTACAAACGGTAATCAATACAGGTTTTTCCGGGTATTTGTTGAAACCGCTTTCAAAATTTGAACTTATCTCAGCCTTAGACAGACTTTTGATCCCGGATTTGGTGAAAGAAACAACCAAAGAAACAAACTATGTGAGGAACGCTGTATCCTCCTCAAAACCGTTCGAACTCGATCTCGGAAACCCGATACAAAGTGTGATCAGTTATATTCATACGAATTTCCACGAACAGATTTCGCTCAATGAAGTGGCTGACCGGGTCTATCTCAGTGCCTCACATTTCAGCCGTTTGTTTAAAGCGGAAATGGGGGTCACATTTATAGAATACCTGACAAAATACAGAGTGGAACAATCAAAGAAACTGCTTAAAATGACTTCCCTTCCGATTGAAGTCATTGCCAACAATACGGGATTTGCAAATGCCAGCTATTTTGCCACCACGTTCAAACGGGTAGAGGGTAAGACACCAAGCGAATACAGAAGTATCTTTTCGAATCTCCTGCACAACAACGGTACCGGATAGAATCATCGGTAGGAAACAGATGTTTCGAATTAAGCAAAAAAGTTGAAATAAGTATGGGATAATCTTTAAACCATGCAATTCAAAGAATTCATATCATTAAGGTAAGCCGCTTCGGAATGACAGCGAGGTGAAACACATGTTGGACATTGTTGAGGGACTGAAGCTTTGCCGAGATAGGAAAGAACGCGCCGTGCTGGCGACTATCTTGGAGGTGGAGGGATCGGCATACAGGCGCGAAGGTGCAAGGTGTCTGATCTCGGAAAGCGGGAGGATCATCGGAACTTTGAGCGGCGGGTGTGTGGAAGGAGATCTTTTCGAGCATGCCCGCGCCGTAATGGAAACCGGGGTTTCCCGCACTGTTCGATACGATTTCCGTCCGGAAGGAGATATTTTCTGGGGATTGGGACTGGGATGCAACGGTGCTCTAACAATATGGCTCCAGTCTTTTGATCCGATTCATCACTCTGAACAAGCGGAACAACTGGTGCAGGATTTCCAGAATAGGGTTTCCTCCATGGAGGCTTATACAATAGGAATCGTCGTCGAATCTGAAGACAGGATTAAACTGCCGGTTGGAACCCAAATAATTCTGAATGAAGCGGATAGGGACCTTCATGGATTTCACCGTTCATCCTACAGATTAAAGGACACGGTAATTGACGGAGTATCGGTAAAATTGTTCATCGAACCGGTGAAACCTCGCCCGAGGCTCGTCATATTTGGAGCCGGTCCGGATGCTGTCCCTTTGGTTAGACAGGCTAAGGCGCTTGATTGGCATGTAACTGTCGCGGATCATCGTAAGGATTACGCCAATCGAAAAAACTTTCCGGAAGTGGATGAGCTTGTGATCACTGGGCGGGGTGATTGTTCAGAGTTGCCTGTGGGGGAAGAGACGTACGTGGTAGTGATGACTCATAATTTTGAATTGGATCGTACGTTGGTTCAAAACATGCTTCCCCGACCAATCCCGTATCTCGGAGTTCTGGGTTCCCGCAATCGAATTGAGAGGATGCTTGATGAAATCCTGCTGAGCGGGGTGGAATTGAAAGAAAAATGTTTGAAGAAGCTTCATTCCCCCGTCGGTTTGGATATCGGAGCAGAATCGCCGGAAGAAATCGCCTTAAGCATTCTTGCTGAAATGGTTTGCCGAAAAAACGGTCGAAATGGCCAATCTCTCAAGTTTCGAAAGGAACCCTTACACGAAAGGAACAAGGGAATTGAGTCTGTCCCGGTTGGCGCATGAAAAGATCCGTTTGGATTCTTGTAATGGCTGCCGGATATTCAAGAAGAATGGGATCATGTAAGCTCTTGCTGCCAGTCGGGGAAGAAACGATGCTCCGTTCCGTGGTAAAAAAAACTATGCTGACGAGAGCTGACGGGGTCGTGGTTGTTGTTAATGCCGAGTTTTCCTATTTGATTAGTGAGATTCGAGATCTGTCTGTAACTATACTCTCAAACAATTTCTCAAACCTTGGCATGAGTTCATCTCTCCGTCTGGGAATCGAGCATCTCAGCCAAATTGGGGCGGATGGAGCGATTGTTCTATTGGCCGATCAGCCGGAGATTGACCCATCGGTTATTGATCAAGTGATTTGCCGCTATGAGCATACAGGGGCTCCGATAGTTCAGGCAGTTTACGAAGGAAAGCCAGGCCATCCGGTTTTGTTTTCGAAAACCTTGTTCGGTGAATTCCAAGGAATTGCCGGAGATCAAGGAGGGCGTGAAATCTTGCGGAAATATGCTGAGAAACGGGAAGTGGTCTGTATATCAAGGCCAGAACCGGAAGATATCGATACTTTTGAAGATTATCAACGAGTGATAGGGAAAGGAGGTTGCCGGAATTGAAGCAGAATCGCATCGGCCAGCCGATGTCCCGGGTGGAAGACGCACGGCTTACGTCGGGACAAGGAAGTTATATTGAAGATTTGAATCCGCTTCCCAATATTCATCATGCCGCTATTTTGCGGAGTCCCTATCCCCATGCCAGAATCAAAGCGATCCGAACGGACAAGGCGGAACAAATGCCAGGGGTCAAAGGGGTAGTGACGGGTCAAGACGTTGCCGGGATGACCCAACCGTTTCCGGTAGGAGTCACCGCACCTGTTAAGTACTACTCTCTTGCGGTCGATAAAGTGCGGTACGTAGGGGAACCCGTTGCAGTTGTGGTAGCAAAGAACAGATATCTGGCGGAAGATGCACTGGATGCGATTGAAGTGGAGTATGAACCGCTTCCCGCCGTGGTGGATATTGAAAAGGCTATGAAGCCTGATGCCCCGGTCCTGCATGAGGAGGTGGGCTCCAACATCGCCAATCACCGGACGTTTAATTACGGAGACGTTGACAAGGCGTTTGCAGAAGCAGACTTTGTAGTAAAGCATAAGTTCCTATTTCCGAAATACAGCGCCACTCCGGTTGAAACCTACGGAGTGATCGCCCACTACCAGTCGAGTGCTGACAATTTAACGATTTGGTCTAATTTTCACGGTCCTTTTACCTTGCAATCGGTGATGGCGGCCGCCTTGCAAATCCCAAGCAATCATCTCCGAATCATCATTCCAAAGGACGTCGGGGGCAGTTACGGGATTAAGTCAGGTGTATTCCCTTACATGGTGCTTATGGGGGTTGTCTCCAGAAAGGTCGGACTGCCGGTGAAATGGATTGAAGATCGTCAGGAGCATTTGATGGCAAGTTCCAGCGGGACTGACAGGGTTACCTGGATTGAAGCGGCCGTTCGCAAAGATGGAACGGTTACAGGCTTAAGGATGAAAATGGTGGACAACGTGGGCGGTTATATCCGGGCTCCCGAACCCGCTTGCCTGTATCGGACCCATTCAAACAGCACTGGCCCGTATCGCATCCAAAACCTTGCCATGGAAACTGTGGCCGTTATGACCAATAAGAGTCCAACGGGACTCATACGCGGCTATGGCGGTCAGCAGCTTTACTTTCCGCTGGAGAGGATTATGCACATGATCGCAGCGAAACTGGGGATGGATCCGGTGGAAGTAATTCGGCAAAATCTGATTCGGCGCGAGGAGTTTCCTTATAAAACCGCGTCGGGAGGCATCTACGACAGCGGGGATTACTTGACTGCGTTTGAAAAGGCGCTGGAGATGGTTGATTATCAGGCATTCCGCAAGCGTCAGGAGAGGGCTCGGCAGGAAGGAAAGTATCTGGGGATCGGATTGGCCTGCATTGTGGAACCTTCCGGGTCGAATATGGGGTATATCACGGTGGCCCTGACCCCGGAGCAGCGGGCAAAGTCACTTCCGAAATCGGGATGTGCGGAAGGAGCGACCGTATCGATTGACCCGATGGGCGGAATCAGCGTGCGGATCAGCACGGTTCCTACAGGACAGGGACATGAAACCGTTGCGGCACAGATTGTGGGGGAACTCCTGGGAGTAGATCCTAGGACGGTTAAGGTGGTTGCCGAGATGGATACGCTGACGAGCCCGTGGTCGGTGGCGTCAGGAAGCTATTCCAGCCGGTTCGGCCCGATCGGTTCGAGCGCGGTGTATCAGGCAGCTTTCAAAGTGCGGCAAAAATTGCTTAACATCGCAGCCGATCAGCTTAAACAACCTGTTGAGTCTCTGAATATTGAGAACGGCAAGATTATAGTCCGAGATCAACCGGAAAAGCAAATCTCTCTGAAAAGATTAATCGGCTCCGCCCACTGGAATCCTCAGGGACTCCCGGACGGTATGGAACCGGGAATCCATGAGACCGCTTTCTATACGATTCCCACCGCCCTTCCTCCTGACGAGAATGATCTTGTGAATGGGTCGGCTACCTACGGGTTTGTGGCAGATGCAGTGATTGTCGAAGTGGATTCCGAAACGGGCGAAGTGAAGATCTTGGATTACATTACGGTTCATGATGCGGGGAAACTGTTAAATCCTCTAATTGTGGACGGACAAATTATGGGGGGATTGGTTCACGGGCTTGGCGGGGCATTGTACGAAGAACTGGCTTACGACAGTAACGGACAGTTCCTGACGGGAAGCTTTATGGATTACCTGTGTCCGACTGCCACCGAAGTTCCCCCAGTAACTATAAAGCACTTTGAAACTCCGTCTCCGTTGACACCTCTGGGGGCGAAAGGCCTGGGAGAAGGAAATACGATGAGCGCTCCGGTTGTGATCGCGAATGCGGTTGCGGATGCTCTCGCTCCTTTGGGAATTACTATTGACAGCCTGCCTCTATCACCATACAGAATATGGTCTTTGATGCAAGAGGCTCAGAAAAATCAGAAGCAATTGGAGGAACTGGTATGAACGGCAACGGATCTGTTGAGTTGAACGCTTCTATTGATCACGTCTGGACAAAACTGATGGATCCCCAGGTGCTTGCGGAATGCATCATGGGGTGCAAGCAGCTGGTTTTAATAGAGGAAGGAAAGTACCGCGCCGATCTTTCCGTCGGTATCGCCGCGGTAAAGGGGAAATATGACGCCACGATTGAATTGGCGGATGTGCAGGCTCTCAAAAGCTACAAACTCATCATGCACGGAGAAGGGGGGCCCGGTTTCGTAGATGCGGAAGGCGTGATTGATTTGACCGCAGGTGAGGATGGGAAAACGACTCTGACCTACAACTACACCGCGGAAGTTGGTGGCAAAGTTGCGGCAATCGGACAAAGGATGCTTGGCGGAGTCGCAAAGTTGTTGATCAACGATTTCTTCAAAAAGATTAAGAAGGAAATAGAAAATGAACAGAAAACAGCGTGATCACCGTCACGGGTCTCACAGGGCACAAGTCGGGCCAAGGGGCCGCTATGAAAGGAGGGATAGAGCGTGAAACCGTCATCTTTTGATTACTACCGTCCGTCCTCAGTCGCGGAAGCGTTTCAACTGCTTACCGAGTCCGGAGATGAAGGAAAACTGATTGCCGGGGGGCAGAGCCTCGTCCCGATCTTAAATATGCGGTTGTCTGCTCCAGAGTGTCTGATCGATATTAACGGACTGCAGGATTTGAACTATATTCGTCACGAGGGTGGGTGGATTAAGATTGGCGCCCTGACCCGGCAGCGAGATGTCGAAAAATCGGATCTGATTCGTGAGAAGTGTCCTCTTCTCTCCGAGGCGGTCCCGTTTATAGGCCATATGCAGACCCGCAATCGGGGAACAGTAGGCGGCAGTGTGGTACATGCAGATCCCACGGCGGAACTGCCTTTGTCCTTACTGGCCATAAACGCCACAGCGGTTATCCAAAGCGCCGAGGAAAGCAGGGAGGTGGAGCTCAGTGATTTCTTCATTACGTATCTGACAACTGATATTATGCCAGGTGAACTTCTCACAGAAGTGAGGATTCCTGTTGAGTCGGTTCCTAAGGGGTACTCCTTTCAGGAATACAGCAGGAGGCATGGTGACTTTGCCCTTGTGGCGGCCGGCTGCGTTCTCGACACGGACAGTGAGGGTCGAATTACATTCGCACGCCTGACGCTTGGAGGGGTTGATGCCATTCCGGTTCTGGCCGAAGATGCTGTTGATATTCTGGTCGGAGAAAAGTTGACGGGATCGCTGTTGGAAGAAGCCGGTCGGATTGCGGCGGCAAACGTGGATCCGGAAGGTGATCTGCACGGGTCCAGGAAGTACAGACTGCATCTGGCTCAGGTCTTTGCCAAGAAAGCGATTCAAACGGCTTACCAAAGGGCACTTGGAAAGGGGGGGACGTTATGATCAAAGTGTCAAAAAAAGAATTCGTTGAAGTGCGAATGCGAATCAACGGCAAAGTGTATGAAGAACCGGTGGAACCCCGGAAGCTTTTAAGCGATTTTCTCCGTGAAGATTGCGGGTTAACCGGAACACACGTCGGGTGCGAACATGGGGTTTGTGGGGCATGTACCGTGTTGGTGAACGGGTCTGCAGTCAGGAGTTGTTTAATGTTCGCCGTCCAGGCAGAGGGCACGGAGATCATGACAGTTGAGGGATTGGCGAAAGACGGCCAACCCCACCCCCTGCAGGAAGCTTTCTCCGAGTGTCATGCTTTGCAGTGCGGCTTCTGCACTCCGGGTATCCTGATGTCTGCTGTTGAATTTGCCAACTCCTGTCCGGATCCGACAACAGAAGAGATCAAAGAAATGCTGTCCGGGCATTTATGCAGATGTACCGGGTACAAAGGTATTGTTGAAGCGATTGAAAAAGCGGTCAACAGACAAAAAGAGGGTGAGAAACTCAATGGATCTGGGAACACTGTTTGAATTTGCGGTTGAACGCCATCCTCGATATGAAGCGCTTGTTCAGGGTGGAACCCGGTTCACGTATGAACGAATGAACATCGAAATTAACCGGGCGGCCTCCGGTTTGCAGGCTTTGGGGATTGGGCAGGGTGACCGCATCCTGATTGTTTTGAAAAATCGGCTGGAAACCGTGATTCTGTACTGGGCAATTCAAAAAATAGGAGCGGTTTACACTCCTATAAATTTTCGGATGTCATCTGAGGAAATTAAGTACTGTATTCAAGATGCGGACGCCAAAGCGGTCATTTATGAGCCGGTGAGCGAACAAGCGGTCTTGGGAGCCATCAAAGAGCTGAGTCCTGTCAAGATAGGGGTGCAGGGGGCCCTAGGCGCTGACATCAGTTATGAAGGATTGCAGGACAAAGGATCAGGCGAACCCGCGAGACCGGAGATTCAAGACGATGATGTCTGCCTGATGCTCTACACATCGGGCACTACCGGTCGACCCAAAGGAGTTCCGCGAACCCACAAGAACGAGTATGGGGCAGCGGTCGCCCATATTATCCAGAATCGATATGAAGTTCAGGAAAGCACCATAGGCGTCATGCCCCTCTACCACACGATGGGCATGCGTTCCCTCCTATCGATGGCTTTCCTGAACGGCAAGTTGGTAATGACACCGGATTACAACGCTCAAGCAGTCCTTGAGCTGTTGGAAAAGGAAAAGATCTCCTGTGTCTATCTGGTGCCTACCATTTTCCACGATCTATTATATCATCCGGAGTTTGAAAAATATAATCTTTCTTCACTGACCAAATTGGGGTATGCCGGAGCAGCCATGACCAACGCTTTGACAGAAATGATTTTCGAAAAATTCAAGCCGGCGATCTTTGTTAACCATTATGGTTCTTCGGAAGTGTACACGTTCTCGATTTGCGATTACCTGAACAGAAAGCCCGGGTGTGCCGGGAAACCGGGCTTTCATCAACGGCTTCGTGTCGTGGTTCCCGATCCGGATGGAAATTCAACTCCTGATGATGTAGTACCGCCGGGAATACCCGGTGAAATTATTGCCGACCTTCGCACCAGCGAAGCTTTCCAGGGGTACTGGAATCGTCCTGATGCAACGAAGAAGGCAATTCGGGACGGATGGTACTTCACAGGTGACATGGGGATGTTCGATGAAGATGGAGATCTTTTTGTCCTCGGACGTGTTGACGACATGATCATATCTGGCGGTGAAAACATCCATCCGCTGGAAGTCGAAGATGTGATCGCAAAACATCCGAAGGTTGCCGAAGTGGCTGTTGTCGGGTTGCCGGATGTGCGCTGGGGGGAAATTGTAACCGCTTTCGTGGTTCCCAAAGACTCTGCGCTTACGGTGGAAGAGATGGATGCGTATTGCAAGAACAGCGATCAGTTATCCAACTTCAAACGCCCGCGAAAGTACGTTTTGGTCAAGGCCATTCCCAAGAGCCCCGTTGGGAAAATTCTGCGCCGCAAGCTCCGGAACGGGGAATATGAAGAACTATATCTGAAAAGGGAGAGTGTATCGTAAATGGAACAACAAAAAAAAGGACAAGTAGCTGTAAACGAGTGGGATCATCTTCGAGTGGAAAAAAACCCGGCACGAAAAACAGCCACAATCATTCTGGATCGTCCGGAAAAGATGAATAATTTGAGCTACATCGCACGTTTTCATCTGAATCAGATCTTTGAAATGTTAAACAAGGATGACGAGGTGCGGGTCATCATCCTAAAAGGGGAGGGTACTCAAGCATTTACTTCCGGAGGGAATATTGCTCAGTTTATGGAGCGGCACCCTGAGGAACTTTCCTTGCTGCACAAGAATGTGGCGGCTCCGGAACGATCCCCGAAACCGGTTATCGCACAGCTTCAAGGATATACGTTCGGTGTTGGACTTGAGATTGCGATGGCTTGTGATTTCCGCGTTGCATCAGAAACGACTTTACTGGCTCTGCCGGAAATCAGATTGGGAATGATTCCGGGAAGCGGCGGAACACAAAGGATTGCAAGGATAGCAGGTTTGGGGCGCGCTAAAGACATGATCATGCGAGGTCGTCGAATTCCTGCGGAAGAGGCTTATCAATGGGGGCTCCTTACTGCGGTGGTACCGCAAGAAGAACTGGAGGAAGCGGTGCAAAACCTGGTGGATGAACTCCTGCAGTTCTCTCCACTTGCCTTGCGGGTATTGAAGCAAGTGCTCAACGCTTCTCAGGAAGGGCCGCTTAGCGCCGGACTGGAGCTCGAGGGATTTGCTTACGGAATGCTCAGAAGCACGGACGATTTCCGTGAAGGGGTCGATGCATTCTACGAAAAAAGGAAACCGAATTTTACAGGAAAGTAAAGTGTCGCATTTGAAAAAAGCCGGGGATTGGAATGATTCGATCCCCTTCTTTTAACTGAAAGTTATCAGAATTGAAAGCCACTTTTAAACTCGTCACTATTGTTTCTATTTCCTAGCGGAGGGATGAAATATGTCAATCACTACTAGTACAGGCACTAATACGGGTACAACAAGTCTTACAGTAAACCGCCGGCAAATGGTCACTGCTTCGGTCGCATCACTTTTAGGGTGGTCGTTGGACCTTTTTGACCTTTTTGTCCTCCTTTATGTGGCACCTGAAGTAGGAAAACTGTTCTTCCCAACAAATATTCCAACACTTTCATTGGCTGCCGTTTATGCTTCTTTTGCCGTAACACTGCTAATGAGACCGGTCGGATCCGCTCTCTTTGGTTCTTACGCCGACAGAAACGGCAGAAAGAAAGCCATGATAGTTGCGGTAACCGGTGTAGGTATCTCTACCGCACTTTTTGGAGCTCTTCCGACAGTGCATCAAATTGGTGTCGGAGCAGCGGTCCTGTTCATAATCCTGCGCTTGATTCAGGGCGTTTTTGTCGGTGGTGTCGTTGCATCAACCCATACTATCGGTACCGAGTCAGTTCCTCCGAAGTATCGCGGATTGATGTCGGGTCTGATCGGCGGTGGCGGAGCAGGCCTGGGAGCATTACTCGCTTCAATTGTTTACTATGCTGTATCCGTCGCATTTCCCGGACCGGAGTTTAGTGTGTGGGGATGGCGTTTCATGTTCTTTGCAGGGATTCTCAGTTCGATTCTCGGTCTCTTTATTTTCAAGACTCTCGAAGAATCTCCTGTATGGGTACAACTCAAACAAGCTCAACAAGGGGAGGCGAAGCCTCAGAAGGCACCTGTCCGTGTCGTCTTCTCCCGTCAATATTTCCCCGTGCTGCTTGTCAATCTCATGATTGTGATTGGCGGAGGCACCGCCTATTACCTTACATCCGGGTATCTGCCAACTTTCTTAAAAGTGATTAACAAGCTGCCCTCTGCTACCTCATCCATGATTCTCATGGGTGCGAGTGTTATAGCGATTCTGTCGGCAGTTCTGTTTGGTGCTCTCAGTGATGTTATCGGACGAAAGAAAACGTTTATGACCGTAGGTGTGATCAGTCTTATTACTCTTCCATTTCTTTACTTGGGGTTAGGAAGCGCGCAAACGGTTCCTGCAATTGCATTCTACGCTTTGGCGCTTGCCTTTTTGGGTAACGCTGCATATGCACCCGTACTGATTTTTCTGAACGAGCGCTTCCCAACGGCGATACGTTCGACTGGAACCGGGCTGTCCTGGAATATGGGATTTGCAGTTGGGGGCATGATGCCGACTTTTGTCTCTCTGGCAAGTGGTTCGACACAAAACATTCCTCTTACTCTGGCTTATTTTGCGGCAGGTGTATTTATCCTGTACCTGCTTGGAAGCCTCATCGTTCCGGAAACAAAAGGGGAATTCAAATAACAAGACAGCAACAGTTACGGGGGCAAGCAACAATGCGGATCGTGGTTGGAATTTCCGGTGCAAGCGGGGCGATTTACGGTGTGCGGACTATAGAGGCTCTTCACAAACTTGGAATCGAAGTTCATCTGGTGATCAGTGAAACCGCTATCAAAACCATTTCTTATGAGACGGATTATCGTTTTGAAGATGTCTGTTCGATGGCCGCAAAAGTTTATGACAATCGTGATTTGGGGGCTGCCATCTCAAGCGGTTCATTCAAAGTAAGCGGGATGATCGTAGCTCCCTGCTCGGTTAAAACATTAGCCGGAATCGCGAACAGTTTCAACAATGAATTACTGACAAGAGCTGCAGATGTCTAGTTAAAGGAGCGTCGGAAACTCGTTCTGCTGGTTCGCGAGACCCCTTTGCATCTCGGACATATCCAACACATGATGAACGTGACGCAAATGGGAGGGGTAATTCTCCCTCCCGTTCCATCCTTCTATCATCTTCCCAAAACGCTTGATGACATCGTGAACCAAAGTGTGCAAAAGGCGTTGGATCAATTTGATCTGGAGGCGAATCTGTTTCAGCGGTGGAAAGGGATGGCTGACAAGTAACCGACAAAGGAGGAGAAAAATGGTTTCTTTAACCGAACAGAAACAGGCGGTTTACTACAATTACGTTGGCGGTGAATGGACCAAGTCCTCGTCAAAAGAATTGCTGGAATCGCGAAACCCGGCAACGGGAGAATTCATCAGTTATGCGCAAAGTTCAACCGTTCGAGATGTGGAAGAAGCGATTGATTCCGTTTATAAGGCGTTTCACCACAGTGATTGGGGGTATAACCCAAAGCGCCGTTACGAAGCTTTGCTTGGGTTAGCCCAAAAAATCGAGGGGAATTTGGAACATCTGGCCCGTGTTCTGACTATGGAGCAAGGGAAAACGATTCGCGAATCCCGCATTGAATTGGCCGGATGTGTCGACACATTAAAATATTTTGCGGGCGCTGCCCGAACCGTGTTCGGGCGGTCGATTCAGTTGGAACCAAACAGTTATGGAGTGATTGCGAAAGAGCCGATTGGCGTGGTAGGGATTATTTCGCCGTGGAACTGGCCTGCGCTCCTGATGGTTCGGGAGTTGGCTCCCGCTCTGGCTGCAGGAAACGGTGTCATTGTCAAACCGGCGAGTCTTACTCCGGGGATATCGGTGGAAATATTCAAGTTGATTGCGGAAGTTCCCCATTTTACAAAAGGGATCGTCAGTATCGTTACTGGACCGGGACGTTCCATTGGCGCTGCCATGGGAACCAGTAAAAAAATAGACATGATCAGTTTTACGGGGGATACTTCCACCGGCAAGACGATCATGGAGTTGGCCACCAGCAACATCAAGAAACTCGCTTTGGAACTTGGCGGAAAATCGCCAAATGTGGTGTTTGCGGATGCGAATCTAGATAAAGCGATTCCACTGATTGGCCGTTCTATTTTCATTTCCGCAGGTCAAATTTGCATGGCTGGTTCCAGGCTGTTGGTTCACGAATCAATCAAGGACGAGGTAATCTCCCGTCTAAAAAGCTACGCTGAAAATCTCAAGGTTGCTAATGGGCTTCTTGAGTCGACGGACATGGGCCCCTTGGTTTCCCAAAGCCAGTTGGATTTGGTAGAGGAATACTGTGAAATCGGTCGTCGAGAGGGGAAAATCATCACGGGCGGTTACCGGTTGACGGGTGGAGACTACGATAAGGGGTATTTCTTTGCACCGACGATTATCGACGATCTGTCCGCAAACTGCCGTGTTGTACGGGAGGAAATTTTTGGTCCCGTTCTGGCGGTTCAAACTTTTTCAAATGACGAGGAAGCTCTTGCGATGGCCAATGATACGGACTTCGGATTGTCTGCCGGTGTTTGGACAACAGATTTGAACCGTGCAATGCGGATGTCCAAGGGTATCCAAGCAGGAACCGTCTGGATTAATACGTACAACAAAAATTTTCCCGAAGCGGAATTCGGAGGCTATAAGCAGAGCGGCTTGGGGCGTACTCGAGGAATTGACGGTTTAATGGAATACTGCGAAACGAAGCACATTCACTTTGAGATAGATTAATAGGTAACAGAAAGGAGGCTGGGAAAGGATGGGTGTGAGTAAAGCGGTTCAGAAGGTCGATTTCGAATTTTCATTTCATCTTCCCACTCTGATTGAGTTCGGGTATGGCAAGGCCTCCCGTCTTGGCGAGCGACTTTCGCAGTCGGGTCGAAAAAGAGTGTTTTTGGTTACCGATAAAGGCGTAGAATCTGCAGGGTTGCTTAATCGCTTGACCGAGTCATTACAATCAGCCGGGATTGAGTTTGACGTTTATTCAGATGTGGAACCTGACCCGAGTCTGGAGACGATCGACCGGGGTGCCCAAATTTTCCAATCAAAACCTTATGACTCTATTGTCGCGGTGGGAGGAGGGAGTCCGGTCGATACCGCAAAGGGAATTCGTGTGGTGGCATCCAACGGTAGAAGTATAGGTGATTATGCCGGTGTGAACCGTATCCCTGCGGCCCCGGCAATCCCCTTCATTGCAATTCCAACCACTTCCGGTACCGGGAGCGAAGTGACGATCTTTGGAGTATATTCTGATTGGCACAACAACGTCAAAGTAACTGTGACAAGTCAACATATGGCACCGACCATTGCCCTGGTCGACCCGGAATTAACAGTCAGTCTGCCTGAAAAAATGACAGCCGCTTCCGGTATCGATGCGTTGGCGCACGGGATCGAGACATTCTTTTCTTTACGATCCCGACCTGCATCGGATGCGCTTGCCATGGAAGCTATAGCTGCGGTAAATGCAAACTTGCGTCGTGCGGTTCATCACGGATCTGACGTAGAAGCCCGAGTCGGGATGTCCCATGGCAGTTTGCTTGCCGGCATGGCGTTTAACAATGGATTTTTAGGCCTGGCTCATGCAATTGGAAGTGCACTTTCCGGACATTGTCATGTCCCTCACGGAATTGCCATCGGTTTACTGCTGCCCCATGTGGTGGAATTCAATACACCCACATGCCCTGAAAAAGCTGCTAAGATTGCCGAATTGATGGGGATAAAGGCGAGTCGGACAGAGGAACTGGCCGAAGAAGCCGGGCCGGCTGTCGCCCGGATGGTTAAGGATATCGGGCTTCCGACACGGCTTCGGGAAGTCGGCGTACCTGAAGAGAAGCTCTCGGATATCGCCAAAGACTCGTTTAAAAGCGGAATGATGAAGTTTAACCCGCGTACACCAACTGAATCGGAAGTGCTGGAACTTTTAAAGCGAATGTTTTAATCGCCCACAATCCAAAATTTTCAGGAGGTTATTAGAGATGACTGAAAAATTGAATCAAAACGTGACAGATGAGTTAATCCCGAGCCTCGATAAGACAACCGATGAAGTGGCGTGGGACTTGTATCGCAAAGCGATCCGATTTGGAACCTGGGATCCGGCAGCGATCGACCTAAGCCAAGACAAGAAAGATTTTGAGTCTCTTGACGAGGATCTGCAAGGGTATCTCATTCATTTCTGTACTGGATTCCTTGATGCGGAAGAAAACGTGGCATTAAAGTTCTGTCCATGGGTTATGCTGGGTTCCTCGACGGAACAGCAGGCTTTTCTCAGTACCCAGTTGCTCGAAGAGTTTAAGCACACCGAGTTTTTCATGCGTTATTTCAAAGAAGTTTTCGGTCGTGAGCGTATTCCCGGCGTGAAAAACATTGTTCAGCAGAAGCTGGATGAACGGGTTAAAAAGATGCTGGCAGCTCTGGAACAAGGTCCGGAGGAACGCGAGGCCGCATTGGTAGAAGGTTTGACCCATTACCAAGGTATCATTGAAGGCGTTCAAGCAATGACCGGATATGATGTGTATGAAGCGGTATTCGGCAGTAAAGGGTTGTTGCCGGGATTAGCCGAAGGATTTACCCGTATCAAGGAAGATGAAGGACGTCATGTCGGTTTCGGCCTTCGCATGCTGAAGCTGTTAGCTCGTAATCCGGAGCATGCAAAGCGGATTCGTGGGTTGTACGAAGAATATCTGCCCCTCATCTTGATTCGTTATGATCAGCCGATCATTGTGGATGGGAGGGAATATCCCACTCCGCCTGAGGTTCGGGGACGTGAACGGTTGATCAAAATGTTCGAACGTCGACTCAAGGATATATTCGGTACACCAGTCACAGTTTGAGGGAGGCAATAGTTTGAGGGAGGCAATATTTTAACATGAGAGCACAGACGTTTCGAACTTGGCTTGAATATCTTCAATCAACCGGCCGTTTAGCTGCAATTGACAAAAAAGTCAGTTTGAAATTTGAACTGGCTGCAATTGCAAAAAAATTGGACGGCAAAAAAGCGACCTATTTTACACAGGTGGAAGATTATACGGTTCCGGTTGTTTCGGGTATTTGTTCTACTCGCGAAGATTTTGCGGCGGCGTTGGAAACAGACCAATACGGGCTTATTCCAAAGTTCACAAAGGCAGTGACGAAGCCACTGCCCTGTCGATTGGTTGAGAACGGGGACGCTCCTGTCAAGGAGAATATCAGTCAGGAAAATATTGATTTGATGAAGATGTTTCCGATTCCGGTGCACCATGAGATGGATTCGGGGAATTACATTACTGCCGGACTGTTCATTGTTCGGGATCCGGTAACACGAAAGCAAAACGTTTCAATTCACCGCCTTCAAGTTTCAGGAAAAGATAAATTGGGCGCTTTGATCCTTCCGCGCCACACATTTCATTTGTACAAACAGGCTGAAGAAGCGGGCAGGCCTCTGGAGTGTGCCATTGTGATCGGAGTCGATCCGGCGACTCTGCTTGCTTCCCAAGCAAGCACTCCGTTCGGTGTGGATGAACTCGAAATCGCAGGAGCGCTTCGAGGGGAGCCGTTGGAAGTGGTTCGTTGCGAGACTGTCGACATTGATGTTCCTGCTTACGCGGAGATTGTTTTGGAGGGTAAGATCCTGCCTCATGTCCGTGAACCGGAAGGACCTTTCGGAGAGTTCCCGAAATACTATGGTCCCCGCAGCGATAAGGAAGTAGTTCAGATTACGGCCGTTACGCATCGGAACAATCCGATTTTTTATACCATTGTTCCGGCGGCCTATGAGCATCTTTTACTTGGAGGCATACCCCGGGAGGCGAGCCTTTTCCAAAGCGTTCGCCAGACAGTTCCGACAGTCAAAGCGGTCCATATGAGCCCTGGCGGGACGTGTCGCTACCATGCAATCGTTTCGATTAAAAAACGAAACGAGGGGGAAGCGAAGAACGCGATATTTGCCGCTCTCGCCAACAGCTTTGATATTAAACATGTCGTTGTCGTGGACGAAGAGGTCGATATTTTTAACATGGAAGAGGTCGAATGGGCAATTGCCACCCGCTTTCAGGCGGAGAGAGATTTGGTGGTTGTCCATGGGGCGCAGGGATCCAAGCTGGACCCATCGACCGACAACGGAGTTGGTTCCAAAATGGGCTTGGACTGCACGGTTCCTTTAAACAGTGAGCCGATGCAATACTTGCGGATTCAGATTCCCGGTTATGATGAGATAAACTTGGAAGAATATATAAGTTCCGGAACTTCCATACAATCCATTCACCTTGAAGGAGAGAAACAGTAGATGGAGCCGTTGGAACAAGAATTTAACGTTCACATTGAAAACGTTACCTATGAAAGTCACGGGGTAACCATTTCTTCGGTTCTCTGTTACCCAAAGGAGAAAGGGATGTATCCGGGGATTATTACCTTGCACGGAATTTTCGGTTTGCAGGAAATGGACGTGCGGTTCCCCGCTCGTTTGGCAGGGCAGGGATACGTGGTCCTGGCACATGGATGGCAGTCACGGGAGAAAGATCCGGCCGACAACGATATCGTGAATGACATCAAGACCGCAGCATCTTTTCTTAAGCGGCAGGAGATGGTGAACGGCGATCGCTTGGGTCTGATTGGAGTATGCCGCGGCGGAAGCATTACGATGGTTACGGGAGCGCATTCAGATGATTTCAAGGCTTTGGTTTCTTTTTACGGCCAGTCTTATTACCCGTTGAAAGACGAGAAAAAACCGGTTTCTCCAATTGAATTGGTGGACGATCTCCATGCGCCAATTCTGCTGATTCATGGACAGCGGGACACCATTTTCCCGTGGGAGGAATCGAAGGATTTCTGTGAAGCCTTAGCCAAGCGCAACAAAGTCCATGAGTGCAAATTTTATCCGGACGCAGAACACGGCTTCTTCTTGAAAGGGCATCGCAATTACCATGAGGAATCCGCAGAAGATGCTTGGGATCTGTTGGGGCAGTTTTTACGGAAAAATCTGTAACGCAACCATTATCAAAAAAGGTGGGGAGATGATCTCTTTCGTTCAGCAGAAAAAGTAATTCAGTCGCAGCAACTGCCAAAAAAGAAATGTAATGGGCCATCCCCACGGATGGCCCAAACTGTTGAAGTCTTGTTTGACAGGACTGTTTACTCGGTTCCTTCAAGGGATCGTAAATATTCCAGGGTTCGTTCCTGGTAGATCCTAGCGGAGTAGGAAATGCGTTCTATTTCTTCCGGCTTCAGTTCGCGGACCACCTTGCCCGGGACACCGAGAATGAGTACACCGGGTGGGAATTTCTTCCCTTCCGGTACAAGCGTGCCGCCGCCGACTATGCTATTCTCTCCGATTTCAGCACCGTCCATTACTGTGGCGGACATGCCAATAATCACACGGTTACCAATTGTGCAGCCATGGACTACCGCTTGATGACCTATCGTAACATCATCGCCAATTACCGTGGGATATTTGGCGTCAACATGAATCACGGCACCGTCTTGAACGCTCGTCCCACGCCCTATAGTAATCGCGTTAATGTCGCCACGAATTGTAGCGCTAAACCACACGCTGGACAGTTCCTTGATTTTTACGTCACCGATAATGCTGGCGTTGGCGGCGATAAATACATTTTGTTCGATTTCGGGTTTTTTTCCAGACAAACTGTAAATCATCTGAATCACCTTTTCCAAGTTTATTTTCTCTACTATCATCCTACTGAATTTTTCTTTGAAAGAAACACACGTGAGACATCTTGATAAAAATTTGAAAGCCATAGCGATAAGAAATAGAAAAGAACCGTATTCCATCAGTCTACAATAAAAACAAGCGCCATTTGAGAAAGAAGGGAGAGAACAATGATTAAGACTTTACAGAGTTTCACTCAAGAAAAACTAAGCCGGTTGATTTCTGTATCCCGGTTCAAATATCCGGCAACGACCTGGATCCGAGGGGCGAAAGTTCTTCAGATCTATACCGGTGAAGTGCGGGAACTGAACGTGGTTCTCTCTGAAGACCGTATCGCTTACGTGGGCGAGAAAGAACCGTTGACAGACTCAGACACTCAAATTCTGGATGCGAGGGGTTTTACTCTCGTTCCTGGATATATAGAGCCTCATGCACATTCGTTTCAAATCTATAATCCGCAGACACTGGGCGAATTTGCCTTACCCCATGGGACAACGACTCTGCTTCATGATAATCTGCCCTTCTTTCTCCATCTCCAACAGCAGGAGATGGAAAGATTGTTCGAAGCTTTACAGGAGATGCCATTCAAAAACTATTGGTGGGCCCGTCTCGATCCGCAGGTAAATCAGTCTGGGATGACGAGTCAATTTACTGCTGATCGTGTGAAGAGAACACTTCAGAATTCAGCCGTTTTACAAGCGGGAGAGCTTACGTATTGGAAAGAGTTAATTGATGGCGACGATTCTATGATCTCCCGAATGTGGGAAGCCCGGCAGGCAGGGAAACGGATTGAAACTCATAACCCGGGTGCATCGGTAGAGACTTTGAATGCGGTGGCTGCAGCAGGGGCTACCGGTTGCCATGAAAGCATTAACGCCGAAGAAGTGTTGAGAAGAATTCGATTGGGTTATTACGCAACGCTTCGACACTCTTCAATCCGACCCGATTTGTCCGAATTGATCAAAGGATTGCTTACCGCGGAGTGTCGACTGTGGGACCGTATGATGCTAACGACCGATGGCTCGCCTCCTTTTTTCCTTGCTTCGGGTTTTACCGATGAATGTATACGGATAGCCATTGAAGCAGGTCTTGATCCGGTGTTGGCTTACCGAATGGCCACATTAAATCCTGCGGTCTACTATGGACTGGATCATGAATTGGGGGGGATTAGCCCCGGTCGGGTTGCGGATATAGTGTTCCTGGAAGATCTCCGGAATCCCACTCCTGTGAAAGTGATGGCGAATGGACATATCGCAGCGGAGAATGGGAAATTGATGTCACATTTGCCCCGAATGGAATGGAATCGCTTCGGGGTTGGGACATCCTCAATGATGGATCCGGCAGTGCAGCCGGAGTGGTTTGAAGTCCCACAGCTTCAGGATAAGGTACCTGTGATCGAGTTGATCAATGCGGTGATAACCTTTAGTCGGACCGAGTCTCTCCCTGTAATCGACGAAAGGGTGCAAGTGAAGGGTTTACCGGGGTATATGTATGTGTCTCTCCTCCACCGCGAAGGAGAATGGATAACAACAGGCATCATCAAAGGATTTGGTGAATTTGATGCCTTAGCCAGCACCTATTCGCTTTCCGGTGATTTGGTAATTCTGGGGCGCGATCCGGTTCAGATGGCCCAAGCGGCAAACCATATTCTCGCCAATGGCGGAGGAATATGTTTGTTTGAAAATGGGGAACTCCGCTTCGATCTACCTTTGCCCTTGCTGGGAACGATGAGTCCGCTTGACATGAACACCCTAATTGAGGAAACAACGCGATTTTTAGCTCTTATGCGTGAGTCGGGGTATTTATTTGCTGATCCGATTTATTCCTTGTTATTCCTGTCCGCAACGCACTTGCCAAAGGTAAGGCTAACTTCCCAAGGCGTATTGAACGTCAATGATGGAACGATTCTGATCCCTTGCCGTTACCTCAAGTAAAGAAAACCAATTGGCAAGCCTGGCTAATCAAAGCGTGTTACTTTGTTTCCCTATGTTCCTTGCTGTGTTATAGTTGAGGTAAGGCACGAAAGACCCTTTTTACTATATAAGGGGTGGGGACATGCAGAAACTGAAAACACAAAAAGTATACGAGCAAGTGGCCAACCACATACAATCCCAAATTGAGCAGGGAGTCTATAAACCGGGAGACAAGCTGCCCACGTTAGTGGAGATGTCAGAAATGCTGAACGTTGGACGAGCCACGGTGCGGGAAGCTTTTTCAGCCCTGCAGGCGAAAGGCCTGATTGACATTCGTCACGGGGAAGGGACTTTTGTGCGAAGCATCGGACTCGAGAATTTTCAGGAACCGATGAACATCTGCCTGTTAAAAGGAGATGATCTCGTAGAACTGCTTGAGGTGAGGAAAATTCTTGAGGTGGGTGCAGCTGAAATGGCTGCTCGAAACAGGACCGAAGAGGATTTGCAGGAACTGCGAGCCGCACTCGACATGATGGGAGCTTTTCAGGAGTCGGAGCCGGAAAGTGTAGAGGCCGATTTTCGCTTCCATATGGCGGTGGCAAAAGCATCAGGCAATTCGATGCTGGTGTCTTTAATCCAGACCATTGCGCCTACCATGCAAAGCATGATGAACCGGATGCGGGCAGTGGCCGGTCCGTCAAGAGACCTCCTCTACCAGCACATCCTGATTTACCGTGAGATCGAAGCACAACAGCCGGATAAAGCCCGTCAAACCATGTATGATCATATTGCCAATGTGATGCAAGGGTTGGAAAGCAGATACAAGAAGACAGATCAGGAATTTTAAAAATTCTTGATTTTTTTTGCGTTATAGTTCAGGTCATCATACCTCTTGTGCTATACTGATACAAACAGTGAATGGGAGATAGGAGGAACTGGCATGCTGAGGCCAAACATAGCCCAAGAACTGCGGGCAATCGTCGGGGACAATTGGGTAATGGATACTCCAGAGGATTGCTTTGCTTATTCCTATGATGCAACCCCTCTCTATCAAAGTCTGCCGGATGGGGTGATCATTCCGGGGACAGTGGAGGAAGTTGCGGCCATCGTAAAAGTATGTGCGAGGGAAAACATCAAGATTGTCTCACGCGGGTCAGGGTCAAATCTGTCGGCCGGCACGGTTCCGATCGAGGGTGGTCTGGTAGTGGTCTTGACCCGGTTGAATCAAATTCTGGAAATCGATCAAGACAATTTGACGACTACCTTTCAACCGGGTGTTATCACGGCGAATCTCCATCGTGAAGTGGAACAATTGGGTTTGTTCTATCCGCCGGACCCCGGCAGCATGAATATCTCAACACTTGGCGGAAACATTGCAGAGTGTGCCGGTGGGCTCCGTGGCCTTAAATATGGAGTGACCAAAGATTATATCATGGGACTGCAAGCCGTCCTTCCAAACGGAGAGGTTCTTCGGACAGGCGGCAAATCGGCAAAAGATGTGGCCGGCTACGATTTGACGAAGTTACTGGTAGGTTCAGAAGGGACGCTTGCGATTATTACGGAAGCGACGGCCAAATTGATTCCTTTGCCGGAAACAAAACGGACGATGCTGGCGATGTTCCAAGACTTGACCGGCTCCGCGAAAGCTGTGTCCCGAATCATAGCGGAACGGATGATTCCGGCCACGATGGAGTTTCTCGATAATGCAACCATTCGCGTGGTCGAGGATTTTGCCCGGATCGGGCTGCCGACCGACATGGGAGCCATCCTGATGATTGAGCAGGACGGACCGGAAGCGGTTGTGGAGCGGGATATTCGGAAGATTGCCGAGATCTGCCGGAAAGAAGGAGCGGTGGAGGTGAGGGTCGCGGATTCTTTGGAGGAAGGTGCCAAACTGATGCAAGCCCGCCGTTTTGCTTTGTCAGCACTGGCTCGCGTCAGACCCACTACAATTCTGGAAGACGCTACGGTACCCCGGGCCCGGCTCGCTGAGATGGTGGAGCAAATCAACGCGATTGCCAAAAAATATGACATTCAAATTTGCACGTTCGGGCATGCGGGCGACGGGAATCTGCACCCGACTTGTATGACAGATGAACGGGACAAGGAAGAGATTCACCGCGTGGAGCAGGCGTTTGAAGAGATCTTCCTCGCGGCCATTAAACTTGGCGGAACGATCACTGGGGAACACGGTGTGGGGATGGCGAAGATGAATTATTTGTCCCTTAAAGTAGGCGATACAGGCATTGAAGTAATGAAGGCGTTGAAGCATGCAATTGATCCGCAAAACATAATGAATCCGGGCAAGTTGTTCGCCAGGGATACCCGACGCCGAGTGGTTGTGAGCGGTGGAGGTCATTTGAATCACCATGGACACGGAAACGGATGTGAATGCAATGAGCACACAGCAAGCTAATCTGCCAACCATGGCGGGAGATGCCGCTTCAGGAGCAGTCGCACCCGCATGTGCGACACCGTCTGACAGTTCCCAAAACGGCATCCTTCAGTTGATGGAGACGATGCACTATGATGAAATTCTCAATTGCATGCGCTGCGGTTTCTGTCTGCCGGCCTGTCCGACATACCGGGAAACCGGAAAGGAAACGGCTTCCCCGCGAGGGCGGATTGCGATGATGAAAGCGGTGGCCGGCGGGCAGCTTGAGGTGTCCGAGCGATTTGACTCTGACATGTACCTTTGTTTAGGCTGTCGTGCGTGTGAAACTGCATGTCCGGCCGGGGTACAGTACGGTACTCTGATCGAAGGGGCTCGCGAAGTGGTGGAAACACATCGAAAGCGGCCGCTGTTGACCCGACTGGTTCGAAATCTCACGATGAAGCAGTTGTTTCCTCATCCGCAGCGAATGCAGAAGCTTGGAAATCTCCTTTACTACTATCAAAAATCGGGTCTTCGCACTCTGACACGGCAAAGCGGAGTTATGAAACTCTTTCCAAAAAGCATGTCAGAGATGGAAAAAGCGGTTCCGGATGTTGCTCCTCCGTCCGCCAGAAAAGCGCGTAAGAACTTTTTGCCTGCAAAAGGCGAGAAGCGCATGACAGTTGGTTTATTTACGGGCTGCGTTATGGATGTGATGTTCTTTGATACGAATGAGGCAACGGCTAAGCTGTTATCCGCTTTTGGCTGTGATGTGGTCTATATGGAGCAGCAAACTTGCTGCGGCGCCCTTCACGCACATGCCGGTGACAAGTCGGCAGCGAAAGAACTGGCCAAGCATAACATTGAAGCGTTTGAGCGTTCCGGTGTGGATGTCATGGTGAATAATGCGGGCGGATGCGGTGCTGCTCTGAAAGAATACCACCATTGGTTTCACGGGGATACGGAATGGGAGGAGCGTGCAAAGAAGTTCGTGGCTGCACAACGAGATGTGAATGAGTTGTTGGCCGAACTCCCTGCGCCGAAAATGCGCTCTCTGCCATACCGGGTGACTTATCAGGATTCATGCCATCTGGCTCACGGGCAAAAGGTTCGCTTCCAACCGCGGGAACTTTTAAAAAACATTCCGGGAGTGGAGTATGTAGAATTGCCGGAAGCGGATCGCTGCTGTGGCTCGGCGGGAATCTATAACATTACGAATTTTGACATGTCGATGCAGATACTTGATGGAAAGATGAAGCAGGTGGAAGCGACAAAAGCGAATGTGGTTGTCACTTCGAACCCCGGATGTTTGCTTCAAATGCGGGCCGGGATTCAACGGGCAGGTCTCGATGATCGAATGAAGGCTCTCCACATTGCGGATCTGCTGTATGAAGCGGTTGAATAAAAAGGAAGCCTCGGCACAAAGAAAAACCTCCTTTAGAGGTTCCATTTTCTCTGTCCATCTAAAGGGGGGGCATTTCTGTGTGTGCGACTTTTTTTGCGATGGATGTGATCGGTTGAGTGATCGTCTCCGTGACTTACATTGAGGAATTTTCTTTTGAAACTACAAGTTTATTGAATTGTCCCGCTCGTGTTGTTACCCAAACCCCAAGTAATATTACCAGGGTTCCGATTACCTTCGAAACCGTTATGGTTTCGTCGTAAAACATAGCTCCGAGAAGGAGGGCTACAACTGGAGTAATAAAGGAGTAAACAGAAACACGTACCGCTCCCCATTCTTTTAACAGATAAATGTAAATGGTAAAGCCTACAATGGATCCGATTAGCACCAAATACAGCCAGCTCATCAAGGAAGATCCTGCAAAAAACAGGGATCCGGACATTAGCTCTGACCACTCAAAGAAGGGGGATACCGCCATCAATAACAGTCCGCCAAATAAATTTTCAAAACCGGATACAAGAATCGTGGAGTATTTGTTGAGCGTATCTTTACTCATTACAGAGCCCCAACAGTAGGCTAAGGTACCAACCGTAATGGCTAACATACCAAAAAACTCAAGTACGGTATCCGGCGATTTTATAACTGGAAGGAAAATAATCAGAATCCCTGCGATTCCCAATAGTATCCCAATTCCTCTTGTTAAGTTAAATCGATCATATCCATACATCGAACTAAAGATGTACATAAATATTGGAATAAGCCCTTGGACTAAAACAGCCGTCAATCCGGAGGAAACCCATTGTTCTCCCCAGAATATGAGTCCAAAAGTGACGGCAATCACTAAGAATCCAAGTTTTAAAATCGGCAGCCAATCTTTCTTGTCGATCTTGAATGGACCCTCTTTCCATCGATACCATATAACAAGCAGAAGGCCTGCCATAAAGAAACGAGTACCTGCTAACCACAGAGGCGGAACCTCATTCACCCCAATTTTGATGGCGAGCCATGTTGACCCCCAAACAAGGCATAAGACTACAAACAACAATTTTTTCTGCATCTGCTTATGTCCTCCTGCCTAAGGTTTTTGGGCTAATAAAACAGCCGTGTTTCCGAATGCGTCAGTGTTCTCGCTTAGCGAATCAACAACTTTGAATCCTGAAGCCGCAAGTTCTCTTTTTAATTCCTCTTCAGATGATTCCTTGAAGGGTACCAAAGGAAGGGGAATCATTTTTGTTCCACCTTTTACACGAATTCTTCGGTTAATAATCCGACCGGGTACAGCGGGACCGGCCTCTTCATAATTGGGAACGGAAAAAAAGCCTTTGAGCCATTCGCCTCGACAATGGGCAACAAGGAAATATCCGCCAGGTTTAAGAATTTGGAAAACCCGCTCCAAGTGTTGTTTACGATGGACTGGATCAGGCATCATATGTAAACAGCCCATATTGATGGCAGCATCAAAAGATTCATTCTTTATATTTCTCAAATAGACTACATCACGTTCAATAAACTTGCAGTTTAGATTTAGTTGACGAGCCCTCATTCTTGCCTTCTCCAGTGCCGCCCGGGAAACATCCACACCGTATACATCGTAACCTTGGCTGACCAGATAAACACTATCCCTTCCTTCTCCACAACCCAGATCTATAACCCTTTTGCCTTCAACCAGATATCTTTCAACAAATTGGATCAGGGGTTCATTCGGTTGATCCGTTTCCCATAAATCCGCTCCCTCGGCGTAAACCTTTTGGTATCTTTCGTCATAGCCGTAGTAGTAATCGGGAAGTTTACTGTTGTCTTCGAAGATTTTAAAAGAGTGATTAAAGATGCGAGTATCATCGTAGTCAACATTGGACAATGATACTGTAAGAACGATTGCTTTGGCATCATAAGCAGCCACTTTATGGATAACCCCGGGATTCACGATGATGACCTCTCCAACACTAGCAATTTCCTTTTTGGTATTTGTTAGAGTAAAGGCATCACAAACATATTCTGAATACTGAATTTTCCCTTGTAAAATATAAAGTACCTTCTTTGTTCCGGTCTGAACACATGGAAAACCTTGAGTACCGGATTTTGCATGGATCACGGAACACTTTCTTCGTTTAGTTTCTATCAAGATTATTTCATCAACATCATCTGCCAGATCCTCTTGAATATCCGTTAAGTAAAAATGATTCTCACATAATTCGTTTTCAATCTGCTCATCGGTTACATTGTGATTCGCGATCAAATCAATGAATTGGTGAAAGTTCATTTGTTTCTCCCCTCTATTGTGTATTCACAACAGTTTGATTTGCCTGATCTAATTTAAGCAGTTGCAGCATTTGACGTTGTTCAGTCGGCCACCAAGCTCCACAATCATCACTCACAACGCATCCAACGCAACGCTCCAGATCGTAAACCTTCATTCCCGTAATAGGCGGTGAATAGACATGGAATGTTACCAAACCTTCTTCACCGAAATTGACCATTTGATGAATAAATCCTTTCGGAGCAAAAAATGGTCTCCCCGTGTTCTCTACTTTGCTTAGATAGGGAACTGGTACATCTCGTTGATTCAATGTGTACATGGTATGGGTTGATTCCCCATTTACCACTGCCACCCATCCAAACGAATTTCCGTGGTCGTGAGGTGAACACTCGAAGTTATAGGCCCAATTCATCACGAGAATTTCTACATGATCAGTCTTCAATAACAGTTTTCGTCCGTAGGGAAAAAATCCAGGATTCTCTAGAAAAGGAATTAAATCTTCTGGTGTGATCCGCAGCTTGTCGAGAGCCTCCCTTAGTTCTTGCGGACTCGGTTCAATCAGATTACCAAAACACTTTTCTATCCTTTTTAAAAAATCCACCAAATCACTCCCTGATCATTTGTTAATTGGTTGTATAAACCATGGATATATTTACTATAATGCCATAAAATTTGTAAATTGTGAATAGTCTTTTTGTGGGGAATATCGTGTTTATAGGAAATTTTCTATTTTTAAACAAAACTTTACATAATTAGGGGGTGAAAAGGTCACCGATTTGGTTTATATTGAGACAATTCCCTCTTTTTTCTGAGGTGTTGGAGATGCTGCAAGTCACGTGCTGCGGAATTCGAGTGAAGTGGGGGAAAGCAGATAAAAAAGATGTATAAGGAATCCTGTTAAATAGCAATCAAGGAGGCCGATATACATTCAGTTGGTAGGATTATGGGATAGTACACAAGGATTTGACTTCTTGGGGATGCATCACCGCAAAACCAGAGCGGAGACCTCTAAAGGACAGATACTTCACCACCCAGCAATGGTTGACTCGTAAAGCGGGGCAACACATACGGGATGTGGTGAAAGGGAGATTAGCACCACCATCTGCAAGGGGAGTGTCCATGAAACAACATGTTGAGTGGCTGATCCCTAAAATCCAAGGGTGGAAGAATTATTGCTCCACACCCTATAGTTCTCAAAAGATGGAAAAGCTGGACTGGTACATCTCACAGAGACTCTGCAAGTGGTACGCCAAGAAGCGACAAAGAAAAAGGTGAAGAGGTTCATGGCAGGAAGTAAGGGTCATGAGCGACCTAAGTGAACTGAAAACGCTATTGTAAACTGAACGCCCATGAATGACGGACATTGGAAAGCCGTATGAGGGAAAACCTCACGTACGGTTTGATGAGGAGGGGCTGGAAGACCAGCCCTTTACTCTAGTGTGGAGATTCCTTATTTGATATAGGGAATCAGATGATGCGCGATGACCGCATGTCCTTTGTCGTTCGGGTGGATCGGGTAGGGACCGAAGGGGAAATTCACTTTGGCATCTTCGATCCGTCCGTGTCGGTAGCCGGCTATAAGATCCGACTCATGTCCTGCAAACCATGTGTCAGCCGGGGCTAACATGGTTTGATACCGGTTGGCGACGTTGGAAGTGATCGTATTTAATCTCGCGATGGTTTCACATGCGAGGGGAGTGTTCGGAAAAGGGGTATACTGTGTGCACAAGACGATTTTCGCTCGGCTCCGTTTTCGGATAAAGGCAAGTAGGATTTCAAGATGGCGCTGATAGTTGGCAAGCCTTTCCGTCAGAACGAGAGGCAACCGGCTTTGCGGGGTGATCAAACCTGCACGGACAAGGTCATTGCCACCGATCCAAATGCTAATCGTGGTCGATTGCTGGAGGGATGCAGGCGAGTTCCATAGCACCGCTTGCACCAGGGAACCGCTGGTCCAACCCGAACGGGCGAAGATCAGATGATGTACCTGATTCGATTGGCGTTGCAGCATGAAAGTGACTAAGCGGACATAGGTTCTGTTTGGGGAGGACGCGCTTTTTCCTACCGTAATGGAATCCCCCAGGGCTGTATAAAAGATCATTGGCAACTCACCTCACTGCCTGCCGTATGCTGTGTCAAGTCTTCTCCACACAATTATTTAATTCAAAAACGCCATGCACTGTAACCGACACAAGCCCCGGTGTTTCGTGGGTTTCCGGTTGTTATCCATCGTAATTGACAAAAAACACAAGAGAATCTAGAATTAAAGTGGTATAGACCTCTATATGTTAGGTGGAGTACGATGTTAAATAAGAAGATACCCATACCGTTGTACTATCAACTGAAACAAAAGATAATCCAATCAATTGAAAATGGTGAGCTGCCGGTCGGTTCGTTGGTTCCGTCTGAGAGAGAATTAAGTGATCTTTACGGGATTAGCAGAATGACTGTCCGACAGGCGTTGGGGGAATTGGTGAAGGAAGGATTGCTGATCAGGGAGCAAGGAAAGGGCACTTTCGTTGCGGAACCGAAGATCAACCAGGGTTTGCTGAAACTGACAAGCTTTAGTGAAGACATGAAAAGCAGAGGAATGAAACCGGATTCCCGTGTAGAGGGTGTCTATGTGCAGGGAGCGTCCGCAGCTGCAGCGGAGGCGCTTGGGTTGACCTCGGATCGGCGAGTAGTTGTTTTTGAACGAGTGCGGTTGGCGGATCAGAAGCCAATGGCGTACGAAGTCACACATCTTCCGTTATCCCGCTTTCCGGATCTGGAAAAAGAAATTATGCACTCCGGTTCCTTGTACGGTTTGCTCGAGGAGAAGTATCAAATCGCGATCAAATTTGCCTGGCAAACAATTGAGGTAGGTCTTTCCACTCCGGCCGAATCAAGAAGTTTAGGCATTCCAAACAGATCACCGGTGATTTTGATTGAGCGGGTAACCTTCGATTCAAATGATCAACCGTTTGAATTCGTTAAATCAGTTTATCGCGGTGATCGTTATAAACTTCATGTCGAGCTTCACAGGTAGGCGGAATATTCGCGATGGGGAAGGAGAGCAACCACATTGAAAATCTTAATCGAGAAAGATTACGAGACCATGAGTTTACGAGCGGCAGAAATCACTGCTGCCGAAATCAAAAAAAGGCGCCGTCTGGTGCTTGGTCTTGCAACCGGCAGCACTCCTCTTGGAATGTATCGGAAATGGATCGAATTGGTGAAGTCCGGGCAATTGTCGTTTGCGGAAGTCACTACGTTTAATCTGGATGAATACTTGGGATTACCGGCGGATCACCCCCAAAGTTATCACTCCTTCATGCAAGAGCAGTTGTTTCGTCATATTGACGTGAAACCTGACCACACTCATATTCCCAACGGGGTTACGCCGGATGCCGTCAAACAATGCAAGGAGTATGAGCGTTTGATTCATCAAGCGGGAGGGATCGACATCCAGATCCTTGGAATTGGGCAGAACGGCCATATCGGCTTTAACGAACCGGGTGAAGATTTTGGGGCATTAACCCATGTGGTCCGGCTGCAGGAAAGCACCCGCAAGGCGAATGCCCGGTTTTTCTCCCGGCTGGAGGATGTTCCGACCCACGCGATTACGATGGGCTTAAAAAGTATCATGAACGCCAGACAAGTTTTGCTTTTGGCAGCAGGATCGGATAAAAGCGATGCCGTATACAAGGCGATGTACGGAGAAGTTACGGAACAACTTCCGGCGTCCGTTCTCCAACTTCATCCTAACTGTATATTCATACTTGACGAAGCTGCCGTTTCGAATCTCCCGATTGACTTGACCAGCGGCAGATGGGAGATGGCAAAATGAGCCGATTCATCGTACAGGGAAAAGCGATCATTGATCGGCAAGTTGTACCCGATCAGATTGTGATCTGTGAAGACGAAAAAATTACATTTGTGGGACCTAAGCAGGATGAAGTCCCGGACATCGTGATCGATAACGGATACATTGCCCCAGGCTATGTGGACATTCATATTCACGGCTCGAACGGATATGATGTAATGGATGGAACCAAGAAATCTCTGGAAGAAATCTCTAAATCACTTGTAAAGTACGGGATTACAAGTTTTCTTGCCACAACGCTGACGGCTGAGATTGACGACTTGGCAAAGGTTCTGAGGATTTGCAAAGAAGCTGCGGAGGAAACTGGCTTTGGAGCTGAAATTCTTGGGATTCATCTGGAAGGACCCTGGATCAATAAAGCCCATAAAGGAGCTCAAAATGAGAAGCATGTAGTGCCCCCCGCCCTGGAAGATGCGAAGCTTCTGCTTGAAGCGGCGGGAGGCCGGTTAAAAGTAGTCACCTTAGCACCGGAACAACCGGATGCGAAGCAAGTAATCAAATACTTGAGTGCAAATGGCGTAAAAGTTTCCGTAGGACACTCGAATGCTGCTTATGAAACTGTGAAAGAAGCGATAGGTCACGGTCTTTCTCATGTAACCCATTGCTGCAATGCTATGCGCGGACTCCATCACCGGGAACCGGGAGTGGTCGGAGCAGCGATGTATCACGATGAATTGACAATTGAACTGATTGCGGACGGGGTACATGTCCACCCGGTTGTCATGAGCATTCTGCATCGGATCAAAACAACCGAGCGAATGGTTCTTGTCAGCGACGGAATGAGGGCAGTCGGGATGGAGGACGGGGAATACGATCTTGGGGGACTGCGCGTGTATCTAAAAAATGGGGAGGCGCGGTTGGGAGACGGTACGCTGGCAGGCAGTACTCTCACTTTGGACCAGGCTGTTCGGAACATGGTATCGCTCTGTGGGGTTCCCCTCGCTCACGCCGTCGCTATGGCGTCGGAGATTCCGGCTAACGCAATTGGATGCGGACATCGGAAAGGCCGGCTAGCGGTCGGCTGCGATGCGGATTTTATACTGCTTGATGAAGAACTGAATGTTGTGAAGACGTTTGTTGGCGGGAAATTACTTGACATAAATTATTAAATACGTATAAATTAGAAGTAAGTTCAAGCATGTAACCTTAGGTGGGCATCAGCTTGAGAAGTCTAACTTCTTAAGCTGTGCCTGCCTTTTTGTGTTCCAGGGGGGATCCAAAACCATGGGAAAGCGATAGCCGCATCCAAGGGTTATTCCATCGGAAAAGCCCGATGGATTCGGGATGAGATGAACTACAGTGTCATCGGGATTGAGAATGTTGATCTCGAATGGCAGCGGTTTCAAAAAGCCATTGAAAGTGCCAAGGAGGAGTTGTCCCTCTTAAAGCAAAAGATGGAAACCAAATTAACCGATTCTGAATTGCAAATTTTCAATGCTCACCTTTTTCTTTTGGAAGACTGCGCCATTTTGGATGAAGTCAAGGAAAAGCTTTTGGAGGAAAAGGTGAATGCAGAAGCGATTATTGATTCGGTAATGGACAACTATTCTGCAGTTCTTGATGCTATGGATGATGAGTATATGAAGCAGAGGGCGTCCGATTTACAGGATGTGAAGAAGCTTATACTCAAAAAGCTGTTGAGAACCGGATCCGTACATCACGAAATACCTGATGAACCTGTTATTCTGATAGCTGAAGATTTGACTCCTTCTCAGACCGTATCGATTTCCACAGATGTCGTGACAGGGTTTTTGACCATGATCGGCGGCCAGAGCAGCCACAGCGCCGTTCTTGCACGGTCTCTGCAAATTCCTGCTGCTGTGGGGGGCGGATCCAAGCTATTGGAGATTCAGGATGGGGACGAAGTGATGCTGGACGGCGCAACCGGGGAATTCTGGGTGAATCCGAACGATACCGAACGCTCACTATTTATGGAAAAAAAGAGAAAATACCAGCTTGAATTGCAAGAACTGGAGGCTTTCAGAGAGAAGCCGGCGATCACGAAAGACGGTACAAGAGTGGAATTGGCTTGCAATATTGGCCATCCCAAACACGTCGATCCAGTGCTTGCGGCGGGAATTGACGGGATCGGGTTGTTCCGCACGGAATTCCTGTTCATGGACCGGGACGATTTCCCCACTGAAGAAGAGCAGTTTTTGGCCTATAAAGAAGTGCTGGAAAAAATGCAAGGAAAACCGGTTATCATAAGAACACTCGACATTGGCGGAGACAAGTCCCTTCCGTATTTTCCGATTGAAGAAATGAATCCGTTTCTCGGGTACAGGGCGATCCGGATCTGTCTGGACATTCCCGAACTTTTTAAAACACAATTGAGAGCGTTGTACCGGGCGAGTCTTTTTGGAAAATTAAAAATTATGCTTCCCATGATCTCTACTGTCGAGGAAGTCCTTCAGACGAGAGCCATGACGGATGAGGTAAGGGAAGAGGTCAACGCGGGTCCCGTGCCTGTTGGAATAATGGTCGAAACTCCTTCCGCCGCCATTATGATCGATCATCTCGCGGATTATGTGGATTTCTTCAGTATTGGCAGTAATGATTTGACACAATATACAATGGCGGCAGACCGTATGAACGAAAAGGTGTCGTACCTGTCCGATCCGCTGCATCCTTCCGTTCTCCGAATCATTCATACGATTATTCAAGCTGCACATGAAAAAGGGAAGTGGGTTGGAATGTGCGGAGAAATGGCTGGGGATGAACGGGCGATTCCGATTCTTTACGCTATGGGGTTGGACGAATTTTCAATGAGTGCAGGGCAAGTGCTGCCTGCAAAAAAGCAGCTTTCGAATTTAACAAAACAAGACAGCTTGCTTTTATTGGATGAGGTTCTGAAAGCGAGAACCTGGGAAGAAGTTTTGCAAAAAATCGAGTATGCCTTAAAAAATCGATAAACTTAAATCATATTGTCGAACGAATGAGCGTGTTACCGAAAGGGCATTAGCTCGAGAATCCGGCGCTTCTTGAGTTAATGCTTTTTTTATAAAAAAAGGGGGACAAAAAGATGAATGTGTTAGCGTTTTTGCAAAAGATTGGTCGTTCGTTGTTGATTCCAATTGCCATCATGCCTGCTGCAGCGATTTTGTTGCGGATTGGTGCCCTGAAATTCGAGAATCCATTCATGATTCAGGTAGCGAAGGTATTCCTGGCCGGTGGAGGTGCGATCTTTGACAATATACCGATTCTGTTTGCGGCAGGTGTCGCGATTGGATTGGCTGAAGGTGCAGGTGTGGCTGGACTGGCCGCCGTCATCGGATATCTGGTTCTCACAAATGTCTTGAAAACTTTTGATGTTATGGGGCCGGATGGAAAGCCTGTGGTACACCTCGATATGGGGGTGCTAGGCGGTATTCTGACTGGTGTTATTGCTTCCGTACTGTTCAAACGATTCAAGGACATCCAGCTGCCTAAGGCGTTGGGATTTTTCGGAGGCAGACGCTTTGTTCCCATTGTTACCTCGTTAACCATGGTTGTAAGCGGTGTCATTCTGGGATTCATTTGGCTGCCTGTCCAAAATGCAATCCAGGCGCTTGGCATGTGGACAGTGTCAGCCGGTGGCCTAGGTATGTTTATATACGGGTTCTTGAACCGCTTGCTGATTCCGACAGGTCTGCATCATATCATCAACAGTATCGCTTGGTTCCAAATTGGTGATTTTACGGATGCAGCCGGAAAAATTGTTCATGGCGATCTCTCCCGTTTCTTTGCCGGGGACAAGACGGCAGGAATGTTTATGACCGGTTTCTACCCGGTGATGATGTTCGGGCTGCCGGCAGCCTGCTTGGCAATGATAAAAATGGCAAAACCCGGGAAAAAGCAAGTAGCAGCTTCTGTGTTGATCAGTTCTGCTTTAACCAGTTTCCTTACCGGAATTACTGAACCTATCGAATTTGCGTTCATGTTTGTGGCACCGGTACTGTTTGTGATTCATGCGCTCCTGACCGGTCTTTCCATGGCACTCACGTATGCGATGGGCATTAAACTGGGTTTCGGTTTTTCAGCCGGATTGATCGACTACTTGTTGAACTGGAATCTGTCCACCAAACCTCTTTTGATGATTCCTATCGGACTGGCCTACTTTGTCGTGTATTATGTGGGATTTGTGGCAGTCATTCGTAGGTTGAATCTTAAAACTCCGGGACGCGAAGACGAACAAGATGACGAAAAACAGGTTGAGAAATTGAAAGAATCGAGCCTGCGTCAAAGAGCTGAACAAATCCTGCCCTTAATCGGCGGAGCATCGAATATTACCAATCTGGATGCTTGCATCACCCGTCTGCGGTTGGTGTTGAAAGATGAAAGCGCCGTGAACGAACCGGAACTGAAAAAATTGGGAGCCGCAGGTATTATGCGACTTGGGAAAGGGAACGTTCAGATTGTCTTTGGTACCGAGTCGGAGCTTATTAAAGAAGAGATGAAAAAGTTAGTGACAGCATAAGAGGGGAGACTTGTCCCCTCCTATTCTTTGATGACATGGAGTGGTTAGAAGATGTTCTTTAAGAAAAAAATTCAGGTTCTAAATCCGTTCGAGGGAGAAGTCGTATCTTTGGACACTCTCCCGGATCCCGTTTTTGCACAGCGGATGATGGGAGACGGGGTGGCTGTGCTGCCTGTAAACAACCGGTGTATATCGCCGGCAGACGGGACAGTGGTTACGGTTTTTCCAACCCGTCACGCTGTGGTGGTGCGTACGAAGGAAGATATCGAAGTGCTGGTTCACATCGGATTGGATACTGTCTCGTTGAAAGGTGAAGGTTTTGAAAATCATGTGCAGCCGGGTCAAAAAGTAAAAGCCGGGGACCTTTTGATTACGTTTGACCGTGAAGCCATTGCGCAGAAAAAATCACTGCTGAGTCCGGTAATTATAACGAATTTGGATGAGAAAAAAGCCAGGATTGAAACGGCTCGAGGACGCGGATTGTTTGAAGTTGTAATTTAGATCAAAAAGGGGATGATAGGCATGCTGGCAAAAGTTGTTACGATTCGAAATAAAACAGGACTCCACGCCCGACCGGCCACCTTGTTCGCACAAGAGGCAAAAAAGTCCGAGTCCAATGTGTGGATGACCAAAGATGATAAGAAAATCAACCCAAAGAGTCTTGTGAATATTTTAACCTTGGGGATTAAAGGCGGGGATCAGGTCACTATTGAGGTTGAGAACGAGGATCAGGAAACGCTGGACCATCTCGCGAAGTTTCTCGAAAATCTTCAAGACTGATGTAAAATGATCATGTAATCCCTAGTCTTGGAGGGGGCCATATGATAGAGCGCAAGATTGTACATGTACTTTCGCACAACGTGGTTTTGGCAAAGCTTTCATCAGGGAAAAATTCCATTGTTTTCGGAAAAGGAATCGGCTATCAAAAAAAACCCGGAATGATGGTGCTGGAGGCCGACATCACTCAGGAATTCCTGCTTCATACATCGGAAGCGATCGAACATTATGAACAGCTGCTGCAAGCTGTTGATTTTAAAATTATCGGAGTGACGGAAGAGGTAATTGCTTTTGCACAAGAACAGTTGGAAGGGGATTTTTCCGACACAATCCATGCAGCTTTGGTCGATCATATCAACTTTGCGATTGAAAGACACAAGCGCGGCATCGAATTTACCAATCCGTTCACTTATGAAATTAAACATCTTTATCCGGATGAATACAAAGTTGCTTCGGAGTCTGTCGATTATCTCAATAATCGCTTAAATGTTTCACTTCCGGAAGATGAAGTCGCTTTCTTGGCGATGCATTTTCATGCGGCCAGAAGGTTTGAAAAAAGCTCAGATTCATTAAGTGTGGTTCGTGTCGTGTCGAAGATCATTGATCAAGCAAAAGAAGTAGGGTTAGGTTTCGATGACTCTTTCTCCACCCTTCGATTCATTACCCATCTCAAAGGATTGATTGATCGGGTGAAGAGCGAAAAGACGATTCGGAACCCTTTGATGGAACGAATTCGTGAAGAATATCCGGAGTCTTATAACAAGGCAAGAGTTCTTTCCGGCATTCTGGAAGACTATCTGAATCGATCCATTCCGGAAGATGAAATCGGGTTCCTGACCATGCACATAGAGAGACTTGACCAACGGAACACGGGTGACTAATGCGGGAAGATTTAGATAAACTCTCATCCATTGATATCGTAAAGATTATGAACGAAGAGGACAAAACAGTAGCCTTCATCGTGGAACGGGAATTGGAGAAGATCGCCAAAGCTGTGGACTTAATTGCAGATTCATTGGAAAAAGGGGGGCGACTGTTCTATTTCGGTGCCGGAACCAGTGGCCGAATGGGACTGCTGGATGCATCTGAGTGTCCTCCTACTTTCGGGACGCATCCCCAGTTGGTTCAAGGAGTGATTGCCGGTGGGCCTGCAGCTTTCGTTGAGGCTGTTGAAAATGCAGAAGATCGCCCTGAACTTGGAAGAGAAGATGTACGGAAATGCGGGGTCAAGAAAGGCGACGTCGCAGTAGGTATAGCTGCGAGCGGCAGGACACCTTATGTTCTGGGAGCCTTGGAAGAAGCGCTTTCCAGAGAGGCAAGGACCATTTCACTTTCTTGTACTGCTGATACCCAAATCAGCAGCGAAGTGGATGTTGCAATCAATGTAGCCGTAGGTCCGGAGGTGGTCGCAGGATCGACCCGTTTAAAGGCAGGAACCGCTCAAAAAATGGTCTTAAATATGCTGAGTACGGCTGCCATGATTCGTCTAGGCAAGGTCTATGGGAATTTAATGGTGTCCGTACAGGCAACCAACATGAAATTGGTTGAACGAGTGAAGCGAATTATCATGGAGGCAACCGGGGTCAGTTATGACGAAGCGGAGAAATTGGCAGAAAAAGCCGGTGGGGATGCCAGAGTGGCCATAGTGATGCAGATAACCGGTCTGGATTCGAATAAATCCCTGCAACTCTTGGAACGGCACAAAGGAAGAATCCGAGAGGCAATCGACGAGTTCCAAAAAAAGAGTAAGTGAAACATGAAGGCATGTATCGGTTACCGTCGAATAAAACCATTGTAACTTTTTATACGTGTTATACGTGAGTAATCGATGATGGGGTGGACAGACATGCTTCATGTAAAAAACAGGTTAATGCTTTGGGTCTCATTGGGGGCGCCGTATTGCTTTCAATCATTGCTCATGCATTTGGCCGCATGTTTCATATGTTCGAACACGGGATGTTGGCAAACTGGCGCGAGCAATCCGGTGAATCGGCCCAGCAAATTGCTGAACTTATTAAAGAAGTCCAAACGGATACTCTGCAATCTGTCGGAAAAATGGACAGAGTCAAAACCAATGTCCAGTCAAGGCCTGATGTCGTTGAAGAGGCAAAAGAGTCATTTAACCGGATTCTGACTGTTTCACAACAGGTAGCGGAACGAGTGCAAGAGATCTCGCTTGCCTCCGAACAGCTTCATGCAGGAGCGGGACACGTCATTCAATCGTTCGATTTAATGGCACGAATTGCGAAAGTTTCAGCAGACAGCACCCAAAAAATCGCCTTTGTCTCAGGGGATTAGCTCAGTTCGATAAAGGAAATATCGAACGCCGTCGAAAGCCTGAAAAATTTGGCGCAAGAGTTGGAAGCGGTCATGCAAAAAATCAAGGAATAATTTGCCTAAGGATGGAATAGGAGAAGTTCTCCGGTCCTTTTTTCCGGTTTACCTTTTTTTCAACTTCCTGCGCCACAGCACTGTTGGGGAGAGAGATTCTTCTGTCCTCTCCGCGTAGGCATCTGACAAGGGAACCGAGAGATGCGGCCACTTCCTGAGTCCCACAAGTATGAATCCGAGTACGGCCCCAGTGACTGCAAACACTGCCCATGGCAAAGTGGGAGCGTCCCAACTCCGGGCAAACCCCATCAGTTGTCCACCCCCCATGTTCCCCAATGCTTCCCCCATTCCCCAAACCAAAGAGGCAATTCCGAAATAGGTACCTATAAGTTGAGGTTTTGCAAGTTGGGATACGACGGTATCCACCGTTGGCATAACAAACATTTCCCCGAGGGTGAAGACCGCAATGCTTAGGACCAGGTGGGAAAATTGGGTTGCCCACATCACAGATCCCAGTCCCGCTCCCATTAGGACTGTACCTGATGCAAGAATCAACAGGGGATGCCAACGGACAGAGGTATAGCGCGTGATGGGCGCTTGCAGGAAAATTATCATGATACTGGTGATTGACCAGAGGAGACCGACGCTTTTCGGATTTGGCAGGATCTCCGTGGCCCGCAACGGAATGGAGAATGTAAACTGTGCATATAAGGCCCATACAAACACAGTGACAAGACTGAAGATCAGAAAGGGGCGGTCTTTGAGGATCTCGGCTGCATACCCGCCGGTTGGTTTTTCACACGGCGGTTGTGTACAGTCGGCGGGCAATAGCAATTGGTGCGAAATCCCCAAACCCACATAAATAAGAGAAGCAACAAGAAACAGATCGAGAGTGGTACCGGTCGCAAGCAAAGTACCAAGTAAAGGACCGACCGTGACACCGATATTGGCGGCAATGCCGCGAAAGGAAAAAGCGGTTGTCTTGTTGTGTTCGGCTGCAAAAGTGGAAATCCCCGCTTTCGCCGGCGGAGTATAGATTCCTCCGCCAATTCCTGTAACGATGGAGGCGGTGAAAAGCAGGGGGAGTGTCGATACAAAGCCGTAACTTAAGAGGCCAATCGCCCGAAGAAACAGACCCAGTACCAAAGTTCGCCGCTGACCAAGCCGATCGTTCAGCCATCCGCCGAGGAGACTTCCGGAGAGAAAGAAGATCGATCCGGTCCCCAGTACAAGGCCTGTCTGTCCGACTGTGAGCCCTTTTTCTGTACTTAGAATGATTGCCAATAGAGGCAGAATCAGATAGTAACCCAGATGAGTAAACAGAATTCCACTTAATAATACCCATAAAGAGCGGCCGAACGAAAGGGATGCCACGTTCACGAGATTCACCTCGCCACATAGCATCCCCTTTTTTCGGTGTGTATACTAAGAATTGGTTCACTCCAAGTTCAGAATATGATCGGCAAAGCGTCACGGCTATTTTGCGGGAGTCCCAAGTTTTTTTCCGCCACTATATGCATCGCCAAATCGATACATGCTTCACAGGCTCTTTGGATGTTTATAGTTGACAATGTTGTACCATACAATACAAAAATTTCGAGCTGTGTAAGGTTCTTCACAAAAACTTCATCTTAATTTGTATATAATGGGGACAGCAGCTTTTATCGAAAGAGGGGTTATCATTGTTTGATCCATCCAATCCGAATTTTCTTGTAGCGTTTGCCGCCGGGATTTTATCGTTTCTTTCTCCCTGCTGTTTACCTTTGTATCCTTCTTATATCTCGTATATCACGGGGATTTCGTACGACCGGATGAGTGGGGAACGGGATAAATTCCAGATTCGGCGAACCGCGCTTGTCCATTCGCTGTTCTTTGTGCTCGGATTCTCCATTATTTTTGTCGCGTTGGGATTTGGAGCGGGATTCATCGGACGATTCTTCATTCAGTATCAGGATCTGATTCGCCAAATCGGCGGCATTGTCATTATCGTGATGGGGCTTTTCTTGGCCGGGATTCTCAAATGGGAGTCTTTGCTGAAGGAAAGAAAATGGCATCTGCGCAATAAGCCCGCCGGGTATTTGGGATCGATGCTTGTCGGCATCAGCTTTTCCGCCGGCTGGACTCCGTGTATCGGCCCCATTCTGACAGCTGTGTTGGCCGTTGCGGCAACCGATCCTGCGAATGGGGTATGGCTGATGGCTGCCTATTCCCTCGGATTTGCCATCCCCTTTTTGATTCTGGCTTACAGTCTAGGCTCTGTTCGCTGGCTGTTGAAATATTCCGGAGTGATCGCCCGCATTGGCGGAATTGTAATGGTGATCATGGGAATCTTGTTGTACACCAACGCAATGACGGCGATTACGGCTTATTTGATTCGACTGTTCGGCGGATTTACGGGAATATAGATACCCCAAAAAGTGACGACGGGCCTTCGAAGCCAAATCCGAGTACTTTTTTGGGGCCCTGGAAAAATACTCAAAGTAAAGGCGACCCGGAAACACATTAACTGCATGTTGGAGGTTCGTGATGAAAAACTGGCAAATAGGATTGGGCATTGTGGTGGTCGCCGGACTGGCATTGTCCGCTGTTTTCACCAATATTGGCGGTAAAGAAACGAATCCGGGGCAGGGGAATCCGCCAACCACACAACAGCCGACAGGACAAAAACCTGCTCTTCCGCAACCGGGACATCCGGCACCTGATTTTGCACTGCAGGATATAACAGGCAAAACGGTCAAACTGAGTGACCTGAAAGGTAAGCCGGTATTGATCAACTTCTGGGCGTCATGGTGCGGACCTTGCAGAATGGAAATGCCTGATCTTGTGAAAAAATCAGAAGCCTATAAGGATCAGATCGTCTTTTTGGGCGTGAACTTAACCGACACTGAGACCGATCCGGAAGGACCCCGCAAGTTTCTAAAGGAATTCAATGTGAAATATCCGAATCTGCTGGATCAGGACGGGCAGGTGGCCAGCCTTTATCAAGCGCTTGGAATTCCGACGACGGTGACGATTGGTCCGGACGGAATCGTTGTGGATCGCATACAGGGGGCTATGCCGGAAGTGACGATGGAACGCATTATCCAAAATCTCGTGAAAAAGCGCTGATATCCTATGCTGACTCCTATTCTTACAGTTGGGCATTTAATGATCCCCTCTGAGTGGCTTGCCCTGTTGGTGAGCTTTTTTGCGGCGATCTGGATGATTCGTCGAGATTTGGACCGGGCAGGGAGCAACGGTGGACAAGTTGCTGACGTTTTCTGGTGGGGCCTCTTCCTCGGGTTGATTGTGTATAGATTTGGCGGTGCGATAGTCGATCCAATCTCATTATTTCGTAATCCTTTACAGGTGTTACTATCCGTCCCGGTACCCTTTACGAAGTGGTTGGGTGTTGGGGCAGGTGCCGTTTATTTGTTGTGGAAGCTGCACCGTATGAGTATCAACTCACTCGAATCCTGGAAATCGATCATAAATTGGACAGCACCGGGAATTCTTGTCGGAATCTCTGTCTATCAATGGTTGGTGACCGACATTGGACGCTCTACAAGTCTGCCTTGGGGGATGAAAATAGGTGAGGCTTCCTATCACCCCATCCATTTGTATAAGGGAATCGGATTGCTTTTAACGGCTTTTTGGGTGAGACGGAAAGCGGTTGAACCGCAATTGCGGATCGGATGGGCTTTACTTGGGGTTGGGGTGGCGATGATGGCAGTATCATTTTTCCGTTTTCCGGAAGATGTCTGGTTTGGTTTGACTCTAGAGCAATGGGGTTACCTCGCGATATCAATTTCAGGCTTACTCTACTTGTCAATCGGTCGCTCTGACCGCAACAGGAAGGTTTTGGTTGACAAATAAGCTCTCCTCTTCTCGAATCCTATTACGAGGAGGGGATTAACAGATGCAGCTTACTAGCGATTTTTTGAACAAACAGGACATTAGCCGATTGAAAAAAGAAGAGTTGGAAGATCTGGAATACCATCTCCAGAAAATGCAGGAAACTCTGATGCAAAAAAAGAACCAGATTGAAAAAGATCTGGAAAAATAGCGGATGACCAAATGAAGATTCGTATGGAAATTGAGAAACGTTAAATCTGACTTTGCATATTCTCTACATTCAGACCAATGAGAGGTGATGGTCCGGAAGATGCAAAAGAGCCTCTCTGTACTCAAAAAACAGAGAGGCCTAAATTTACCACTCGGTGGTTAGCGGTGGATGATGCGCTATTTTGCTATGATATCTATGATGGGCTCGTTATTTCCCGAATTAATTTCGGTCACCTGTTTGGAATTGTTTCTGTCCTGCACAAACCCAATGGCGAATGCGGCAATAATTCCCGGAATTGCAAATGCAAGGAAGTTTTGTTGCAATGGCAAATTCATGGTAAGGAGGAACCCACCCATCATCGGACCTATGATTGCACCCAAACGTCCTACTCCCGAGGCCCAACCAATCCCAGTCGAGCGCATTTGGATAGGATAATACTGGGAAACGAAAGCATAGGCTATAATCTGCGTACCTATCATGGATAAGCGTGACAAGAATTCGAGCTCCGCTTGCGCCTATTGGATGGCCAAGGGATACAGCTCCGCCATTGGCGGGCGGGATTTTGGCCTACACCAGCTTGAAGGACATTCCCCATGATCACTTCATCCACTTGATCCGGTTGTAAACCGACTTTTTCCAGTGCACCTTTCAATACGGTTGCACCCAGATCGGGTACGGGCACATCAGCCAGGGAACCATTGAAATTGCCGATCGCCGTGCGGACTGCACTAACGATGACTGCATCTCTTTTACTCACATTCCTCATCTCCCTTTCAATAATCTTAGAACAGAATTGGGCTGCAATCATATTGTATAATAAATACGATAGTAAAATAAACGTAATAAAAATCTGTTGTAGGTAAGAAAAAGAGCATCGAGCCAATAGAATGGCTTGTGATGCTCTTTCTTCTGTAGGGAGACATTGATGCACATTTAATCTGTGGGAAGACTATAGTTCTGTTTTGCGAATATCCGATAGTCATAGTCGAGATAATTCTGCTTTAATTCCTGATATACCTTCGAACTCTCTTGAATCCACCAAAGGGAGGCACCCTCAATATCCTTTTTCTTCTGAGCGGGGATACCTGCAACCAATATCCGAGAGGAAACCTTGGTGTTGGCAGATACCACACTACCTGCGGCGACGATCGATTCTTCGCCGATTTCAGCATTGTCCAATACCACGGCATTCATACCGATCAAAGCCCCACGGCCTATACGGCAATTGTGTAGAACCGCACCATGACCGATTGTGACATCCTCCCCGATATAGGTGCCACCGTCTGTCATATGAATTACACAATTATCCTGAACACTGCTGCGAGCCCCTACGACAATCGGACCTAAATCACCGCGCAGTACAGCCCCGAACCAGATGCTGGCTCCTTCTTCCACAATGACATCCCCAATTATAGTGGCGTTAGGCGCTATAAAGGCTGTTTTGGAAATTTGCGGTGTTTTCCCCTTGAATTCTATTATCATCAACCTTCTCTCCCTTCATTCGGATAAATAGTAGAGCTTGACATCCGGGATCACTTCCATCTTTAGATAGGACGTTTTATAAGCTCGCCCGATACAATTATTATACATAAAAGACGATAGATACAATAATATAATTGCGTATTTTTGACGACCGTATAAAAAACTTGAATTTCTAAATTGGTGGATATATAATAATTTTAACAATATTGATATAACTTGAATCATTACCATTGTAGGAGGGGTATAAAGTTCGTCTTTAGCGAAAAACTCACTTAACAGATTACTTACTACTAGGAGGGCTTTCATTGAAAAAGGTACGTGGAGCAAGCAGATTATTTTTGATCACGGCGCTGGTTAGTTCATTGTTAGCTGGATGTTCAACCAATTCCGGAAATGAAAGCGCTGCCAATGGTCGAGCAAATGGGACTGATTCCAACAAAACACCTGCATCTATTAAAATCGGATTTCTAGTGCCTAAAACAGGTAAGGGAAAAGATTATGGTGAGAAAGAAGAGATTGCGACTAAAATTGCTGTGCAGGAAATAAACGATGCAGGCGGAATCAACGGCAGCAAAATCGAATTGATTACAACTGATAGTGCGGGGGATAACAACCAGGCGGTTAGCTTAACGCGGAAGATGGAGAAAGATGGTGTGGTTGCCATTTCGGGACCCCATTTTAGTGGGGAATCTGAAGTTGCTTTTCCGATCGCCAATCAGTTAAAGGTGCCGATCATTTCGTATGCCTCCGCAAAACCGGGACTTTCTGAGAAAAATCGCCCTTGGGCATTCAGAAACTCGATGACTGATGACAAGCTTTTGGATGTAGCTGTACCTGCATTTGCAAAGCATTACAATGTATCTAAATTTGCTGTGATTTATGATGAACAAGATGCTGTATCAAAGGCTGCCGGTTCTCAAGTATTTCCGATGATCCTGCAAAAACACGGGTATACCTTATTGAACAAGGAGCAAGCGCTTACTTTCAAAACGGGAACAACTGATTTTAGCGCAATCGTTACAAAATTGAAAGGGATGAATCCGGAAGCTGTTGCTGTGAGTGTGCTTTATCAAGAAGGAGCCGGACTCGTCAAAGAAATGAGAAGACAGGGAGTAAATGTTCCGGTCATTGGTACAGTAGGCGTCTATGCCGCCGCATTTCCTTCACTGGTAGGGGAAGCTGGAAAGGATATTGTAGTGGGGACATATTGGTACCCCGAAATTGACCGTAAGCAAGCAAAAGATTTTCTTGCCAAGTTTCAACCTGAAGCAGCAAAAATTACTCCGGATTCGACATTGCCTGACCCTTATGCCGTAAATTCTTATGACAATATCAAAATCATTGCAAAAAGCATAAAGGATGCTGGGTTGAATGGGAATAGCAAGCTTGAAGATTTACGTGAAGCCGTACGAAAAGGTTGGGACAACTTGAAAGAATACGAAGGTACCCAAGGGAAATTGACTATCGATGATAAAGGGGATGGAATTAAGGAGGTACATGTTGTCACCATCAAAAATGGAAAATACCAATTGCTAACTAAATAAAGAATATCTGCGCAGGTTTTCAAAAAAGACCTGCGCATAAAATTTACATCAAAAAATGAGGTGAACGGTATGGAATTAACTCAACAGATGATTAACGGTTTGCTTCAGGGAAGTTTATATTCTCTTCTTGCCATTGGATTTACCCTCATTTTTGGAGTGCTTAGCACGTTGAATCTTGCTCATGGAGAAGTGTTTATGGCTTCTGGTTTTATCGCACTTATTTTAATGACGAAGTTCCATATCCCTTTGTATGTAAGTTTTCCTCTTTCCATTGTCCTCGCGGGTACTTTAGGTTTGCTCGTTGAAGCGGTTTCTTTCCGGCCGATGAAAAGGGAATTTCACTTTGCCCCGTTGGTGAGCACCATTGCATTTGGAATCGTTATTTCCGAATCTGTTATCAATTTAATTGGTTCCGATGCCAAGCCGTTTAACGCTCAGTTCAATTTACCCAATATTGAGTTAGGGAATCTGCTTATCAGCAGCCCTCAACTCATTCTTCTCTCGACCTCGATTTTATCCATGGTTCTATTAAGTTCTATTATGCAACATACTTCCATCGGACGTTCGATGAGGGCTTTGGCTGAAAATGAGGTTGCTGCAAAATTGCTGGGTGTTAACATTCGGGCTGTCATCGTCTTTACATTTTTACTGGCCTCCAGCCTTGCTGGAATAGCCGGTCTCCTGTATGCCATTCGTTTTGAAGCAGTGAGTCCGTTCATCGGTGCAACGGTTGGCATCAAAGGGTTGGCCGTAATGATCATTGGGGGATTAGGGAATGTATACGGAGCCATGATCGGCGGATTGCTGATGGGGATATTGGAGGTATTGGTGATTGCTTTGCCGTTTGGAATGGCAGAGTATGTAGATGCTGTTGTTTGGGGAGCCCTTGTGGTGATCTTGTTGTTCCGTCCTTCCGGATTAATGGGCTCAAGAGTACAAACGGAAAGGGTGTAATGAATGGATCAATCCGTTTTTATTTTCGCAGGGATCAATATCATATTAGCGTTAAGTTTGTATATTACGATATCCACGGGACAGCTTTCTTTGGGGCATGCAGCATTCATGGGAGTGGGTGCTTATGTCTCGTCTGTGTTGACGGTTAAATTTGGTTACCCTCTGGTTGCTGCCATGCTGTTCGGGGCAGTTGCGGCTGGATTGCTTGGTTTTTTAATCGGTTTCCCGGCACTCCGGATTAAAGGAATTTATCTGGCGATTTGTACATTAGGATTTGGGGAAATTATTCAAGTTGTGATGCGGAATACGGAATATATCGGTGGGGCAGCTGGATACAGCGGGATGAGCGGAACCACATTGGGCCATGTTCTTGTCACTGCGATTCTTGTATTGTTATTCGTCTTATACATGGGTGGAACACGACTGGGTTGGGCTTTTAAGGCTGTTGAACAAGATGAGGTCGCGGCGCAGTCGATGGGGTTGAATGTGACATTTTTCAAGATTTGTGCGTTCACCATCAGTGCAAGTATCGCTGGTATTGCTGGCGGCCTTTATGCCCACTTTATGTTTTTTATAGATCCTCATGGATTTGGATTTCATAATTCCTTGCTCATTCTGTTTTTTGTCTTGTTCGGTGGAACCCAAACACCGTGGGGTGCTGTCGTGGGAGCTTTGATTTTAACTCTCATTCCTGAATTGTTCAGAGGACTGGAAGAATGGAGGATGTGGCTTTATGGTTTGATTATTGTGATCATGATGGCCATTCGTCCCCAAGGTGTAATTACGGAACAAACAGTGAAAAAATTGAAACGGATTTTAATCAAAACAGCATGGCCAAAAGGTTCGATAAAGTTGGACAAGACACGGGGAATGGAGGATGCGGTGAATGTTGACAATCAATCATCTGTCTAAACAGTTCGGTGGTCTGCAGGTGATTCATTCTTTTAGCATGCATGTGAAACCTGGACAAATTCACAGTATCATTGGTCCAAATGGGGCTGGTAAAACGACTTTGTTTAATTTAATTACCGGTCTTTACAGGGCGGATCAAGGAGAAATTATTTTTCAGGACCAAAAACTCAATCATTTGAAGCCGTATGAAATTGCTCGGTTGGGGATCAGCCGTACTTTTCAAAACATCAGGCTTTTCCAACATATGACCGTAGCGGAAAACATAAAGATGGGTCAAAGCACGCAGGTGGATACCGGACTGCGCAGCCTTATTCCGTTTTATAATGCCAAAAAACAAAAACAGCTGGATGAGGAAACCGAGCAGTTATTATCTCTATTGGAGCTTGAAGAAAAAAGAGATTGGAATGCAGGCCGATTGTCATACGGAGACCAGAGAAGACTCGAAATAGCTCGCGCTCTGGCTACCGGTGCAAAGCTGATTTTGCTTGATGAACCTGCAGCAGGAATGAATCCTGAGGAAAGCAGGAAATTGAATGAGGTGATTCTTAAAATCAACCGGAACGGTGTGGCTGTGCTTCTCATCGAGCATGATATGTCTGTGGTCATGGAAATCTCCGATTATGTGACGGTCCTGAATTTCGGGCAGAAGATTGCTGAGGGGACCCCGAGTGAAGTTCAACAAAATACGGCCGTACTGGAAGCCTATCTTGGCCAAGAGGAGGAAGCTGTATGAGCAAGCTTCTTGAAATCAGGAATTTATCCGCGGCATACGGGCAAATAGAAGTGATTCATGGCTTGAATTTGGAAGTGAACCAAGGTGAAATTGTGGCCCTGATCGGGTCTAATGGAGCGGGGAAAAGTACGCTGTTACGGACTATCTCGGGCTTAATGAGACCAACTGCAGGAGAGGTTATTTTTCAGGGAAAATGCATTAACGATTTAAAAACAAATGAAATAGTGAAGAGCGGATTGATTCATGTTCCTGAAGGACGGGCTATCCTGAAAAGGATGACGATTGAGGATAATTTGCTTACGGGTGCCGTTTTTCGGTCCAAGAAGGAAATACAGGAAGATCTGGAAGAGGCATTCCGTTTGTTTCCGATTTTGAAAGAGCGGAGAAAACAGCTTGCGGGCACATTATCTGGAGGACAACAACAAATGCTGGCGATTGCAAGGGGATTGATGGCTCGTCCTTCCTTGTTGATGCTTGATGAACCATCGCTTGGTCTCGCTCCTCTAGTCATCAAGGATATTTTCCGGCTGATTCAAGAATTGAAAACAAAGGGGATTACCATACTCATTGTGGAACAGAATGCCCGACAAACCTTACGTATCTCGGATCGAGCTTATGTGCTTGAAACGGGTCATATTGCGTTGTCTGGAAACTCAGGAGAACTATTGAAAAACGATGTAATTTTAAAAGCTTATTTAGGCGAAAATCATCATACTGCATAATAAATGTGAAGATTGAACCGCCAGGAAGATCCTGAATGTGTTCAATCTTTTTTTCTTTATACTTGTGATCGTATTATTTACACTTGACAGAAAACTTATCAGTATTTAGTATTATGTTATAAAGACGATAATTTAAAAAAC